>CAMWQD010000095.1 GCA_947176325.1 uncultured Bacteroidales bacterium
GGGGGCTTCGGTGGCTTCGTTTGGCGTGCCTATGGGCAAGAACGGGAGCCACATTCCGCTCAAGAAGTGGCGCAAGGCTTTGCAGAAGGCCGCCGGAGGAGAGGTTTTGGTGGAGGTTTCGGCTGTCAGGGAAGGGGTTTTGTAAGGTTGGAGCCTTTGCATTGGTTGGTGAGCGAAGACCCCATAGACCCTTATCTGCTGTTCCGCGCCAGCCAATACGAGGAGGGGGAACACGGTTGGGTATTTCTGCGCCAGCGCCGGCTCACCGATTTCGAAACCCGTCAGGTGCTCGACAACCGCCTTATGGACAAGAACTGCATGAACTGCCACGATTGCTACGATCATAGGGCTTCGCACATGGTGGTGCATCTGCGCGAGGCGCATAAGGGCACCTTGCTGATAAACGGCAAAGAGGCGCGCAAGATACAGGTGCCAGCCAACTATCAGATACGGCTCACCTACCCTGCCTGGCATCCTTCGGGGCGCTACGTGGCTTTCTCCACCAACCTGCCCCATTCGGTGCACTACGCCAACGCCACGCATAAAATCATCTATACGCTCGATACCATGAGCCATATCGTGGTTTTGGATGTGGAACAGATGCGTCTGTTTTCTTGCCCCGAACTGACACGCGAGGAAGACGAGGCGGTTTTCCCCACCTGGAGCCACGATGGAAAACGCCTGTATTTCTGTGTATCGCCGCGCAAACGCTACGACAGTCTGCCCTATCCGCAATATGCCGACACAAGTTTGGGATTCCGTCAGAACCGTGTGGAACAGGTATGGGCCGATTTGATGCAGATGGATTTCGACCCCGAAACGGAGCGTTTCTCGAACTTTGCCTGCACCTATCCTTTCTCGCAGATGCAGAAAAGCGCGTGTATGCCCAAGGTGTCGCCCGACGGCAAGTATATGGTGGTGTCTTTGCTCAAGGCAAGCACGTTTCCCTTGCAGAACTTAGGCGATTTCTACAGGTTGAACTTGCAGGACTCCACCGTGGAGGAACTCTGCGAGCTCAATACGGAGGGCTCGGAAAAGGGGCATTCGTTTTCTTCGTCGGGAAAGTGGATGGTGTTTTCCAGCAGCCGGCGCACGTTGGCTATTCCCGAAACGTATATCACACATTACGATTCTGTTTCGGGGCATTTTTCGAGGCCTTTCTTAGTGCCGCAGAAGTGGGGCGATTTCTACCTCACCAACCTGCGGGGTTTTGTGTTTCCCGTATTGAGCACCGAACCTGCGGCTTTGCAGGCGCGGGCTTTGGCGGGGGTGGCTCGGGAGGAGGCCATGGACTTGCAGATAGACACTTCGTTGGAGGGTTTCCGCATCACCGACGAGGAATTGGAGGCGGGCACCGTGCAATTTGTGGGAGGGCATTAGCATGAAAAAGGGATTAGGTGTGGCTTTGGTGGTTGTGGCGGCGGGTTTCTGCCTGCTGTGGTATCTGCCCTACTTTCACAATCAGTTTCAGATTGGTTTCTTTGCCTATACGCGCACGTTTGTGCGGGCTTTCTTTGAGGGGCTCGGCGGCTTTGGCGGCGAGAGCCAGGGTTTGGTGGCGGCTACGGGCCTGCACCCTCGCATCGGCGAATTTCTGTGGCGTTTTGTGAGTCAATTCTATATCAACACACCTTGCATTTTGTTGGCGGCGGGTTTGGTAACGGCGGCTTTCTGCCGGCTTTCGTGGGCCGTGGTGCGCGAATACACGTTGCTTCTGCTGCCGGTGTTCTTCTATTTTTTCACAAATCCTGAGCCTGCTATGGCGGGTTGGAGCATATATTTGCTGTTGGGCATGGGTTTGCTGGCGCTTTGCATGCGGGGCTTTCGGCGGAGGCTTTTTGGCCGCGGGCGCGGCTCTCGGCGCGATGCGGATTGGGGCTGGGGCCGATTGGCAGGGGCTTTGGCGGCCTTTGCCTGCGTGCCGGTCTTTGTATTTGGCTTTCATCATAACCCTCTGGAAAGAAATCTTTTGCAGGTGCGGCAAGCGGCCTATGTGGGCAACTACGAGCGTTGTTTTGAAATAAGCGACCGTGTGTGCCGCGAGCGGGCGAGCGTGCCGTTTGATGAAGAAAAGGAGGCGGTGAAGGCGCAACGGGTGGAGATGACGGCTTGGCTCAAGCTTTCGCTCTTGCAGACGGGGCGGCTCAACAATATGTTTTTAGAGTATGGGGATGTGCCGTTGATGGGTGGTATGTTCGGTTCGGACTTCCCCTATATGAACGAATGCGCCTATCCGTATGTGCTGTTGCAGGATTGCTTAGGGGTGTATGCGCCGCAGGTGCCTTTCATTCTTTCTTCTTTTGAAAAGGAGGGGTGGCAGAACCGTTTTGTGGAGCCTTTGCTGAGGGCCGAACTGCATACGGGGCAAGGACGTTTGCTCCAAAAGAGTCTGCGCTATGCCTCGCGCACGTTGGCACATCGGAAAGTGGCTCTCGAAATGCCTTGTGCTGTGGAAGATGGTTCGCGGCCCGTGCCTTTGCAGTCGGCTTCGTTGGTGCGGGGCGGCAATCATTTAGACGGCTGGGTGAAGCTCTATGCCGAGGGATTTCCGGGCAAGCCTGCGGAATTTTCTGTGCCGCTCTTGGAATACTACACGCTTCTGTGTCTGCTCGATAAGAGGCTCGACCGCGTGGAGTATCTGGCCGAACAGGCTTCGCAACTCGGCTGCAAGACGCTTCCCGCCTATATGCAGGAGGCGGTGTGCTTTATGCGCAACTATCCTTCTTCCCTTTCCCGCAAACAGATGCTCGAAACGCCTTATATGGGCTATCATCTCAACCTCAACGTGTTGGAAGATGTGGAAACGGTATATCGGGCGTGGGCGCTCTATCATATTGGAAAAATGGATTTTATGGAGGCTTCGCGTCTCTATCGCCATACTTTTACATTTCGGTTTTATTTTTTGTAATCATGAGGACTGTGAGTTTGCTTTTGGGAATGGTTGCGGCGGGTCTTTTCTGCGCTTGCGGACGGGTGGAGCCTCCCTCCGCCAATATCTATCCCGACTATGCCGACGGCATTGTGATTCCCTGCAATATCGCACCTCTCAATTTCCTTATGGCAGACGGGCGGACGCACCGCGTGCGCGTGGAGGCCTGCGACAGCAAGGGAAACGTATTGGCTTCGCAACTGTATGCTCGATGCAAGAATTTGATTTTTAATGAATCGGATTGGCGAAACATGATAGCTTCCGCAACGGGCGGTTTTCTGCGGATTGTGGTGGACGATACGGCCTCGCGCCTGTGGCGGATTTCATCGGACAGCATAGACCCTTATTTGGTGTATCGTCTTGGGCCTCACGACCAAAACACGGGCGGGCGGCTCCAAGTATACGAGCGCAATATCACGGATTTTTCGCACCGCTGCTTGATGGATAATCTACAGACCGAAAACAACTGCATGAATTGCCATAGTTTGGGGGCGGATGCGAAAATGGTGTTTCATGTGCGGGAGGCCTTTGCGGGCACGGTGATAACCCTCGGCAACGATTCTTCGCTCAAAATCTCGGTGCCCGCCCGCTATGGATTCCGTCTTTCCTACCCCGCCTGGAGCCCTAACGGGCGTTATATCGCCTTCGCCACCACGCGCATTGCGCCCGTGCAGTTTGTGAATCCGCACCGCACCCAAGACCTCATGCCCGATGTGGCGGCTTGGATTGTGCTCTACGACACGCGGCAGAACCGTTTGTTTTCCTGCCCCGCCCTCACCGACACGGCTTTCTGTTTTTCGTTTCCCACCTGGGCGCCTAACGGCAAGAGCCTCTATTTCTGCCGCACGCCCCACATGGAGGTGTGGAATTTGCCGCAGGAGAGGGAAAAAGAGTGTTTGGCGGAGTTCCGCTACGATTTGTTCCGTATTGATTTTGATGCGGATAGTGAGACTTTCGGAGAACCCGAAATGGTGTATTCGCCTCTCGGCGGCAATTTTGGCGGCGCGGCGGGCGACAGCGTCAACCGCAGCGCTTCCATTCCGAGCGCAAGCCCCGACGGAAAATTTCTGTTTGTATCGACGGTTATGATGGGGTCGTTTCCTTCTCAAAATCAAGGAGATTTGATTCTTCTGCAATGGGACAGCACAGAAGACGGACGGGCATTCTTGCGCGAAGTGCATACGCCGGGCTTCAACTCGCCCGATGCAGACCGGCGCGGGGTGTGGAGCGCCAACGGCAAGTGGTTTGTATTCACCTCCAAACGGGAATCGGGGGCGCAGTCGCTTCTGTATCTGGCGCATTTCGACGGCTCCGCTCCCGACGAACAGAAGATTTCCAAGCCGTTTGTGTTGCCGCAGAAGCAGCCCGACCATTATATCTGGAACACACGGTCTTATACGTTTCCTGTGTTTAGCGGCAAGCCGCTTCCTTTCGATGGGAAAACGTATAAGGAGATTGTGGAGCAGCCTCTTTCCTCGCCCGATATGTCGTTTTTCGACACCTCGGGCATGGTGTCGGGAAGCGTGGACGCCACCTCCGGCGCCTCGCAAGCAGTTTCCTCCACCAACTTCGGCGGACATTAAAAGATGTCAAGTTGCAACTATTTGCTATCTTTGTGTCGTAAAGAATTACGATTATGCCTCAAGTAGCCATGACTGTTCGGTTGGATTCCAACCTCAAAAAAGAGTTCGACAGCCTCTGTTCGCAGTTCGGACTGAGTTCGAATGCAGCCTTTAACGTATTTGCCCGCACGGTGGTTCAACGGAAGAAAATTCCCTTTGAAATCGTTTCGGATGAAATTGCGACCGCCCGACAGGCACAGGCCGCCATCGACGAGTATTTTTCCGCTCACAATATGGGGATAGCCGATATAGAGGCTTTGGGAAAAGAGCATCTGCGCACACCTTATGCCCACGCAAAAAGATAGTTTTATGCAGACTATCGTTTTGGACACGAATTGCCTTTTGATGATACTTCCATCATCAAGCCCTTACCACAAAGTTTGGGAAGATATTTTAGACGGCCGTATAAGTCTTTGTGTATCTACGGATATTGTGATGGAATACGAAGAAATTATCAGTCGCAAACTCAATCCGCAGATTGCGCAGCTGGTTGTAGCCACCATACTCAATACCCCTTTGTTGAAGAGAGTTTCCCCTACGTTCTTCTACCATCTTATCAAGGCCGACCCCGACGACAACAAGTTTGTGGATTGCGCCATTTGTGCCGGTGCAGAATTGATAGTTACCAACGATACACATTTTAATATCCTAAAAACCATTAAGTTTCCCAAAGTGGAATTTATGACGTTGCAGGAATTTTCCAATGTAAACTTTGTTGCTTAGATAATGAAAATCATAGCGAAAATTGGCGGGATGTTGGCCGTGGGATTGGCGGCCGGACTTTTGGCGGGATGCGGCGGGGCTGCTTCCGACAACTTGGAGAAGAAGTTGCAGAAAAT
>CAMWQD010000096.1 GCA_947176325.1 uncultured Bacteroidales bacterium
CCTTGGTGAGCTCGGCCACGATTTCGCTCATCAGCTCCACGTTGTGCGTGCCGCGGGCGCGGTTGTGGCGTATGGTGGAAGCCATGCGGTTGGAAAGATCCTTGTCGATGACCGTCACCGGCAGCATTCCGTTCTCGCGCTCGTAAATCCGCTTGGATTTCTTCAGCACCATATAGCGGTGATAGCCGTCCACCAATTCATATTTGTCGCGTTCCTTGTCGTAGTAGCATACGCAGGGCATGGTGTAGCCGTCCTCCCAAATGGAAATCTCCAGCAGTTTCATTTCCGGGGGCGCCACGATATTGGGATTGTAGCTGTTGGCCTCAATCTTCTCTATGGGCACGGCACGGACTTCGTATACAGGGCTTTTATAGTTTTCCATTTTTTGATTTCTTTTTGGCTTTGGGCTCTTTGTTTTTTTTGCCTTCTTTGGATTTCACCCCTTTGGGGGATGCTTCCTTATCTTTCTTATCTTTTTTACCTTTTGTACCGAGCAAGGATTTATATTTCTCCATGATTTTCTTGCGCCGCGTCTTTTCCAACTTATTGGGAGCGAAACCCATATACTTGCAGGCATGGTCGTTCTTGAGAATGCAGATGCAGATGCGCTTGTAGGAGGGAATCTGACTGAATTCGGGAATGGAAATATCGTCTAAATAGTCCATCCTGACCGGCTTCTTGGTAGTCTTGTAGTTGCTTTTTTCCTCCACCTGCACGGGAATGCCCGAATCCTGCAATTTGGAAATCGTATCGTCGGCGAGCACCCCACCCTTGTCGCGCCAAAAACGCACGCTCACGGAAAGTTTCTCCAAGTAGTTGCGCCTTGTGTCTTCGGGCAGGGTGGAAAGCAGGAAATACATATACTTTTCCCATGTGAGGCCTTTGGGCAGCTTGACGTTCTGCCAACCCAAAGCCGAGGTCTTGCCGTAGATGGCAGCGCAGTTCACGCCGTTCACACGCCCCACCATCTTGCCCCATGTATAGGGGTCTATGGCCTGATACAGATGCAGGCTGGGAATGGCCTGCGAGATGAAGGGGCTCGCCACGCGCTGGCTTTCTATGGGAACGCCCGCCATATAGAGAAGGTCGTAGAGGTGGTTGTAAGTCCAGCCGAATTTGCCGTTGGCCGTCCATACATCGGCGGTGAGCCAGTCGTAGATGGGATAGGCGTTGCAGATTTTGCCGCCCGGCCACTGGCGTATCCAGCGTTTGCCCAAAAAACGGTGGGGATTGTTGTAGATGCACCGCCAACGGTTCAGACTTTCCTGCGTGCGGATTCCGATGATGCAGCAAGTGCGCTTCGCGTTATTCTTTTGGTGAATCCATGCGGCGAAACGTTGTTGAAACTCGTAGTCCCACATATCCGTGTTGTAGAACGGAAAGTCTTTCCACGTGAGGCATCCCTCGGGCATCTTCCGCACCCAAATGTCTTCCTTGCCCTCTTCCCAAGGCCGCCAGTATTGCTGGTGCATCGAGGTGCAGGTCTGCACCTTGAAGGGCACGCAGACGCGATATACGTCCAACAGGTCTGCGTTGTCCCGCAGGGTCTTTTCCACGTAGTCCAAGGTTTGGAGGTATTGGATTTCGTAGTCGATATGGAAAAGGCCTATCTTGCGGGTGATGCCGTTTCGGCGCATATAGTCGAGCACCAGATTCAACAGCACACCACTGTCCTTCCCTCCCGAAAAGGAAAGGTAGATGTTGTCGAACGTTTCAAAGATCAGTTTGAGTCGCTCCTGCGCCAACTCGTAAACGTTCATCGTCTAGAGGCACGTTTCTTTTGGATGTATTCCATTTTGGCGTACAGTCTCCATTCCTTCGTAGACTGGAAACCTACGGATTCGAAAAGCGCCTTATGCTGCATGAGCACCACGGCACTCAAGGAGTATTGCCGGTTGCAATAGGCGAAAATCTCGTCGATCAGGGCATAAAAGACATTCTTTCTGGCCTGTTTCATGTAGTAATTGTTGATTCTGGCCTCGTTCCTGCCGTTGATTTCCAACGGAAAGAACGCCACCACCTCGTTTCTTTGGTTCAAGGCAACGAACCAAAGGTGGGCGGGCGAGGTCCAGAAAGGGTAATTGTGGTTCTGGCGCAACACGTTGCGATCCATTACCAAAGGCGCTACCAGCGAGTACAAGCGGTCGGACTGACCTTCCAAAACTTCTATGGTCATGATGGTTGTATTAGTTTCTTTCTGTGTAGCAAAGATACATTTTTATCGGCTCAAAGAAAAAAATATCAGAATGATTCGCCTAAACTAAGTACAAATCCGCTTGTTCCCTTTCCAAATCCGTAGTCGATTCTTAGGTTCAGATTGTGTTTATACTCAAAACGGAGCCCGATTCCGCCCGAGGGCAACAGGTGATTCCAACGCCACTCCTTGAAAGAGGGAAAAACCGAACCGCAGCCCACGAAAGCCACCAACCCCACGCGCCAAAACAGCTTCTGCCGGAGTTCCATTTGCAGGGAAAGCAGGTTATTGTCTATGTATCTCCCTGAATAATAGCCCCGGAGCCGATAGATTCCGCCCGCTTCTTCGCGCAGAACCCAAGGGGTGTTGGGGCTGTTGAGTTCGCCGAAAAGGTCGAAGGCGAGCACCGCCCCCCGCCACAGATGTTGATAATAATCCACCGTGAGCGTGCTCCTCCAAAGCGTGCGGTGGCAGTTTCCCGCAAATTCGGGGTAGAGCATTTGTCGGAACAGCACATTCCAGCCTCTTGTGGGGTATGTGATGCTGTTGCGTGTGTCGTATTGGAGCGAAAGCCCGACACCCGTGTTCAGATAAGTGCGTTTTTGCCCCTCCAGATAGGCGATGTTGTCGATGCGTACCGCTGAGTTATAGCCTATGTTGAGCGCGGCGCCCACATACAGCCCGGGATAGACCATATAATCGTAAAAGGCATCCGCCTTGACACGCCAGCGGGTGTAGTTGATGGCGGGATGCACCGCGCAGACATCATAGCTGATGCCCCAAAAATTCAGTTTCTTCTGCGAAAACGAAAGTTCGTATTTGAGGCGGGAGCGTCTGCCTTTGAAGTTGGTGTTGCCTATAATCCCCACATAGAAAAAGCCCTTGAGGGAGGCATTGGCCGAAAGGCTCATATCGGAGGGCGCCAACGCGGAATCGCTGCGGTCGAGACGGTAGAGTGCCGCCGCCATGCCGCCCAGCCCCACGCTGCCTTCCCGCGACCAAGAGGGACATACCACAAAACTGTAATCGAATTTCCGTTCGAAAGTGCGGTCGATATGGCCGGCGAACATCCGCCTCCAGAAGTTGTCTTTTTTTGCTTTGGGGGAGGTTTTTATCTTAACGTCGAACAAGGCGTCGGGAACGGGCTCCCGATGTTGGGCCTGTATGGAATCCGTCCGTGCCGATACGGGCAGGCAGAGAAGCGACAACAAGGCCGCCGCCATCCAGTTTCGGAAGACCGCCCGGCTTTTAATCGACATCTCCGCCTCCCTTTCTTTTTGGAGTCGTCAGGCCGAAACGATAGGCGGCGCCGATGCTCAGCGTATAGGGATAGGCCCCCACTTCCGTGCGGTTCGCGTCCAAAACATTATAGAAAGCACCTTTGTAGGCAATATTGATCTGTAAGCCGAAAGGAAACTCATATCCGGCCATAATCGCCCACCCCATGCTGTTATTCTGCATGGCCGACAGTTCGGTGTCGTCGTCTTTCTTATACAGGTCGAATTTCTCGCCCTTGCTTTCGAGAACCGCGTAATAACCGAAATCCACGTCAGGGCCAGTGCCGACAAACAGGCGGCTGCAATCCTTGAACCGCCATTGCCCCACCACGTAAAAGGGAAGTTCCACGCTCAGATAGCGCAAATTGGCCTTGATGCCATGCTGTTCGGTATGGGCTTGCTTGAAGTGATAGAAAATATCTATCTGAAGCGCCAGATGCTTGTGAATGTCGAAGAATACGAACCCGCCTATGCTGACCCCTGCGCCGGGCGTAGTCTTTGCCACTTGGGGCGAAACGCCGGTCATCAGGTAGGCGAAGGCGTTTGCTTCTGCCTTGATGCCGCCGGTAACCACACGGCCCGAGTCCGGCGGGCAGGAGGCAAAGGATCGCCCCGCTCCGCACAAGGCGGTGAAGAATATAATAAAGATTGGGGTTCTGTAAAATTGAATTGTGCCGAAAAATCGAATCAATCGCATAGTGCGAAGATACGACATTTTATCTTTTCATCCTCCTGATTTCTTCCAAAACTTCGTCGGCTTTGCGCACCATATGGCGGTTCATGCGGAATCCTAAGGTGCCGCCGATGAGGGCTCCGCACAGGAGGCCGGCGCAGAGAATTAAAAATTCATGGTTTTCGTAGCCCGTGCCGATATAGATTTCATACATGAGCCAACCCAACCACACAACCACCATGGGAATTCCGATACGGGGCCATCTTACGTACTGGCGTTTGAAGCGGCTCATGCGGTCGGCCACGTCCACAAGGTTTCCGTGTGCGAAATCGAGCGAGCGCACGGGATAGTGCATCACTACGGTGGCGATGATACAAATCAGCATCATCAGTTCGGAGGCGATGATGAACGCGGCGGTGATATGGTAAAATCGGTGGAATACAGCGGGCATGAAGCACATCATGACAAGGCACATTATGATGATGCGCATGGCGAAAAGGCTCATTTCGTCGGCTTTGCGCTGCATGGCCTGGCGAATGGCGGATTCGTTCAACTGCATATTCTCCGACACGAGTTGCTTGAGGGCTTGCAATTCTGCCTTCATTTGTATAAATTCAGCTTCGGGCGTTTCTATGGTTTTCATATCTATGTGTTTTTGATAATGTTGATGATTAATTTTCCACGGCAACCTTCTTCAACTCTTCCTTGATGCGGAACAGCCGCACGCCCACGTTCTTTGCCGAAATACCCACAATCGCGCCGATTTCCTCATACGAAAGGTCTTCGAGCCAAAGCAACACGATGGCGCGGTCGAAAAAGCCCAGCCGTTTTATCCGTCCGTGCAGCATACGCGCCTGTTTGGTCTGCGCATGGTCGCTTTCGAACAGAGCCGGTTCGAGCTGCCGCATATCGTAGGGCGTTTCGTGTTTCTGTCGGCGTTTCTTCTTGGCATCGGCATTGATGCAGGTGTTGAGCGCAATACGCCACACATAGGTGCGGATGCTGCTCTCCGCCCTAAATTTCCTGAACCCGCGCCAAAGGTTCACCAAAGTTTCCTGAAAGAGATCGCTTACCTCATCGGGGTTGTCGGAGAACATATAGCAAACGGTGTATATCGTTTCTTTCTGTTCCCGCACCAAACGGGTAAATTCCTGTTCGTCCATAACGTCGTGCGTTTTGCCCATTAGACA
>CAMWQD010000097.1 GCA_947176325.1 uncultured Bacteroidales bacterium
TGTTAAAAAAAGTTAATTTTAACAATCATTAACTTAATTTCCTTGCCCCGCCCTTCCTGTGCCCCTACTTTTGCTCCCACTTCAAGCATTAGGAAAAAATGACTATCGAACAACTCGCGCTTTCGTTTTTGAAAGGGGTCGGGCTCTTGCGGGCGCATCGGCTGCTGGAGGTTTTCGGGTCGGCGGAGGAAGCTTTCGAAGCCGACGCAACGGCCTGGCATCGTGCGGAAATACAGAAAAGCGTCTGCCAAAACCTTTCCTCTATTAAAAAGGAGGCTTTGGAACGGGCCCGCAAGGAAATTGAACAATGCGGCAAAAAGAAGATTTGGATTCTGCCCTACGAAGACGAGGCCTACCCTGCCATTCTGAAAAACTGTCTCGACGCGCCTTTAGTGCTCTATGGCGTGGGGAATCCGCATCTGGATTTCAGCCGGAGCATCGCTATCGTGGGTTCCCGTCACGCTTCCCAATACGGGCGTACCCAAACCCGAAAGACGGTGGAGGAACTGAGAAACTGTCTCCGTTGCACGGTGAGCGGCCTGGCCTTGGGCATCGACACCGAGACGCACCGCAGCAGCCTCGACTACGGCATTCCCACCGTGGCGGTGCTGGGGAACAGTTTAGACACCATATACCCCGAGAGCAACCGCGATTTGGCGCGGCAAATTGTGGAGAACGGCGGGGCGGTGATTTCGGAAATGCCTTTGTTCACGCCCACCACCACAGGCGTTTTTCCCCGCCGCAACCGCATCATTGCGGGTCTGTCGCAAGCCACCATCCTGGCCGAATCGGCCTTGAACGGCGGAGCCATGCACACGGCCAACGCCGCCGTGTCGTATCAACGCCTGCTCTTTGCGGTGCCGGGGCGCAACGACAGCTATTATTCGCAAGGTTGCAACCTTCTCATTGCCATAGGAAAGGCGCAGTTGCTCTGCGACAGCGCGCACATCAAGACGGCCTTGGGCTGGGAACAGGCCGAAACCGCCTGCATGCCTCACGAAAAAACCAAGCGTAGCGGAACCGTTTGCAACAGAAAGAAACTTGCAAACCTCAACCACGAGAAAATCATGCGGATTTTGGACATAGAAAACCCTGCGGGCTGGGAACTGCTTCTGAACAAGAGCGGGCAGAGTCCGCAAACCCTCTCCTCCTCTATCTTGGAAATGGAAATTGCCGGTTTGATACGCGCTCTCCCCGGCAATTTCTACGAAAAAGTATAAGCGTCAAGCGCTACTTCAACATCTCGCCCACCAAGTTGCGGCAACAGGCCGCCACCGTGGCGATGGTGGCATCGGGCAACATATAGCAAGGCGTGGTGAACACGTTGTTCTTCGCATCGTGCACCACCTCGGGGCCAAACACATTCTTGGGTTCGGCGCCCATTTGGCGCAAGGCTTCGTTGGTGGCTTCGTCGTGCCCCACCGTCACCTGCACGCCCGCAATGAGCTTGCCCAGAATCACCGGCGCAATGCACATCGCCGCAAGGGGTTTGCCCGCCTTACGGGTTTCGTTCACAACACGTTCCACTTCGGCATCCACCGTCATGCCCGCCCCGTCGAAAGCAAAGGTGCAGAGATTCTTGGCCGCGCCGAAACCTCCGGGAAAAATCAATCCGTCGTAGTTCTCCGCCTTGTATTCGGACAACGGACGGGCCTTGCCCCTCGCGATACGGGCCGACTCGGTAAGCACGTTGCGGCTTTCCTTGGCCGGTTCGCCCTTGAGGTGATCCACCACATGGAACTGCGGTTTGTCGGGCGCAAAAACCTCATATCGGCAGCCGGCTTCATCCAAAGCCAGCATCGTCATCATGGCTTCTCCGATTTCGCTTCCGTCGTATACGCCGCAACCGGAAAGCACTATGGCAAAACACTTCATGGGCAAGACTATTTTTCGTTACGGTCTGCCAGGAAACGCTCGGCTTCGATAGCGGCCATACAGCCGGTACCCGCCGAGGTAATGGCCTGACGGAAATGCAAATCCTGCACGTCGCCGGCGGCAAAGACGCCTTCCACCGAAGTCTGCGTGGTGCCGGGCTTGGTCTTGATATGCCCCGTTTCGTGCAGTTCGAGCTGACCTTTCACCAAGGCCGTGTTGGGCGTGTGTCCGATAGCCACGAAGAAGCCCGTGATGTCGAGTTTCTTTTCCTCGCCCGTTTGCGAATGGGTCAGGATAACGCCATTCACTCCGTCTTCATCCCCCACGATTTCCTTGGGCTTGTGCAGCCACACCACCTCTATCTTGGGATTCGACAGCACCCTGTCCTGCATGGCTTTGGAGGCCCGCAGCACATCGCGGCGAACAATCAGATACACTTTGTTGCAAAGGCCGGCCAAATAGCAGGCTTCCTCACAAGCGGTGTCGCCTCCGCCCACAACCGCCACGTCCTGCCCCTTGTAGAAGAAGCCGTCGCAGGTGGCGCAAGCCGAAACCCCCATTCCGTTGTATTTCTTCTCCGATTCCAGTCCCAACCAGTTCGCCGAAGCGCCGGTAGCCACAATCACGGTATTGGCCATGATTTCCTTGCCGTCGTCGGCCACCACCTTGAACGGACGCTTGGAGAAATCCACGCTCGCAATCATGCCGGGCCGCACATCGGTCTTGAAGCGCAAGGCCTGTTGACGCAAATCCTGCATCAAATCGGGGCCCTTGCGTCCCTCGGGATAACCGGGAAAGTTCTCCACTTCGGTGGTAATCGTAAGCTGCCCGCCGGGTTGCATGCCTTCGTACAACACAGGCTTGAGGTCGGCACGGGCCGCATAAATGGCGGCGGTGAAACCGGCAGGGCCGGAACCGATAATCAAACACTTTACATTTTCCATGTTCTATGATTTTAAATTGTTTATAATCCCAATGTTTCCTGCACGGCTCCCACGCCCATGCAAGGCACGAAAGTGGTGAGGATAAGATAGGCACCGAACAGCATCAGCACCACGCCCACCACCTTGTTGATGCCCGACACCACCTTCTCGTTGATGATTTTCTTGAGACGGGCGGCCACAAAACTCTTCAGGCAGTCTATCGAAAACACCGTGCCGAGCATCACGGCGAAAAACAGAAACACGCGGTAGCGCACCACATGCCCCGTCGCATCGGTATACTGCGCCAAAATGGAGCCCACCAGCACGAACCAGAACAACCACACCGAGGGATTGGCCAGATTCATCCCGAAGCCTTTTCCCAAATCCTGCCAATAGGCAGGCCATTGCTGCGTCACCTGATCGGCCTGACGGGCCTTGTCGGAGGATATGCCCTGCAAAACCACCTTCCGGCGGAACGTATAAAACCCGATAAGCACCAGCAGGCCACCGCCCGCCACACCTATCACCTTGCTCACCGAAGGATTGTTGAACAACTGCGAGGCACCCAAAATACACAGGGTCACCAAAAACGCATCACTCAAAAACACCCCGAGAGCAAAACGCACGGCACAACGGAACCCTCTGTCCAAACTGGTCTGCAGAAGCATGAAGAACGCCGGCCCCAACAACATACTCAATGTCAATCCGGCTACAAACGACTCTATGACAATACGCAAAATCACCATCGGCTCAAGCTTTCACCGTTTTCAAATACTCCAACCATTCGTCCGCCTTGGCGCCTTTCAGCACACGGGGAAACTTATTCTGCGAGCCTTCCTTGCCCTGCTTGCGCATATAGTCGTAGAAAACCTGCAACGGCAGCACCTCCACCCTCACGTCGCGGATAGCCTCGAGCCGCTCCACCCGATAGTCGTCGTTGAGTTCCTTGAGATAAGCGTCTATCCTTTCGGTGGCCTCCGCCGCATCGAGGGGCTGGTCGCAGCCTATGAACCAACGGTGTCCGAACATACCGTTGCTCTTGACGCCCAACACCGTGTATTCCAAGATGCCCACGCCCTTCTCCTCGCCCAGCATCTGCACGGCGCGGTTCATATTGTCTACCGAAAGATGCTCTCCGCAAAGACTCAGAAACGATTTGGTGCGCCCCGTGATAAGGATTTCGTTGCGTTCACGGTTCACCAAGCGCACGGTGTCGCCGATAAGATAGCGCCACGCCCCCGAGCAGGTCGAAATCAGCACGGCATATTCCTTGCCCTCTTCGATTTGGTCGATGAACAAGGTTTCGGGATGGGCGACGATGCAGCCGTCCTCGTCGAAATTCTTGTCGGTAAAAGGCACGAATTCAAAGAAAATGCTGTTGTCGAGCACCAATTCCATAGGCGAATCGGGGCGGCTCTGATAGGCCAGGAAGCCCTCCGAGGCCAAATAGGTTTCCATATAGGCCAACGGATGAGCCAAAAGCTTCTCGAAACTTTGCTTATAGGGCTCGAACGCCACGCCTCCGTGCACGAAAATGGCGAGGTTGGGCCAAATGTCGTGAATCGTGGTGAGATGATAGCGTTCTATGATTTTCTGAAAGAGAATCTGAAACCATGCGGGAACCCCCACTATGGCGGCAATGTCCCATTCGGGCGCTTTCTGCACAATTTCCTCTATCTTTTTCTGCCAGTCGCGTTCCTTGGAGATATGCCGTCCCGGTTTGTAGAAACGTTCCTCGAACCAAAGGGGCAGATTGCCCGTGGTGATGCCCGAAAGGTCGCCGGCATAGTAGATGCCGTTATATTGCAGCTGTGTGCTTCCTCCCAACATCAGGGCCTGCTTTTGGAAAAGGGTCTCGGGAAAGTCGTAGCGTCCCAACGAGAACAACTGCCGCATGCTGGTCTTGCGGATGGCCTTGATCATGTCGCCCGTCACGGGAATATACTTGCTCGAAGCCCCCGAGGTGCCCGACGAAAGGGCGAAGTATTTTATCTTGCCCGGCCATGCCACAAAGGTCTCGCCGGCCAGACAGCGATACCACCATTCGCGGTACATCTTGTCGTAGTCGTACACGGGCACGGTGGCGGCGAATTTTTCGCGAATCTGATTGCTGTTGAGTATCTTGTTGAAATTGTATCGGGTGCCGAAAGCCGTGTCGGAAGCGCGGACAAGGAGTTTCTTCAACACGCGGTTCTGCGCCGTCACGGGGTCGGTCACTTTAAAAACATGCAGACGGGGCGCCTTTTCGGCCTTGAATTCCACCGCCGCCTTAAGAATGGAGCCCACAACCGGTTTGCGGGATGTCTTGCGGGTTTCTTTATCTATGTCTTTACGCATAACGTTCAAAGGTATATTATCGCACTATTGTGCAGTCTGCGAATATACGAAGAAGCCGAGAGAAAAGCCAAATTTTCCGAGAGACCGGGAACGAGCGGATAACAAAAAAGCCACTCGAAAGTGGCTTGGATTTCTTGTGGGAGCTGAGGGATTCGAACCCCCGACCCTCTGCTTGTAAGGCAGACGCTCTG
>CAMWQD010000098.1 GCA_947176325.1 uncultured Bacteroidales bacterium
ACCCGTCGTTCCGAAAAACTTTCGAAGAAGCGCGCCGCAGCTTTGGCTCCCACCACGCCGGCCACGGCTTTCTTGGAGGTATCGTCGATATGGTCGATATTTTCCAACAGCGCCGAAACCCGTTCCCAGGCGCGGCGGTCGGGCGTCTTTTCCAAGCCGGAATCCAAGGTGCGGAGCATGTCGCCGTCGAGGTAATCGCGGTTGTTGTCGATAAAGCCGGTAACCCGTCCGTCGAGCCCTTTTTCCTGTGCCCAAAAAAGCCATTCTTCTACGGTAGGCTTGAAATGGTAGATATTGAACCGGGAAACCAAGGCTGGGTCGAGGTCGGTAAGCTGGTATTCGTCGCCTTCGTTCACGGCAGAGATGATGCGGCTTCCCTGCGGCAGGGAACGCCCCGCCAGCTTGCGGTTCAACGCCAGGTCCATGATGGTTTGCAGGATTTCGGGGCGGGCGCGGTTGAGCTCGTCGAGAAACAGCACGATGGGCTCGTTGTCCAAGGGAAACCAATAGGGCGGCATAAAGTCGGTCTTTCCCGTTTTTTCGTTCTTGCAGGGAATCCCGATAAGGTCGCCGGGGTCGCTCATCTGCCCCAAGAACAGACTCACCACCTTTTGTCCCTTGCCTCGGAAATAATCGCCCAATATCTGCGATTTGCCTATGCCGTGCCTCCCCACCAGCATGATGTTCTGCGAGGCGGGCATCGCCTCCAGCAAGGCGTATAACTCTTTTGTATGGATACAGACGGCCATGATCTTGTAAAATTTTTAGGTCGCAAAAGTAATTCTTCCCCGGCACGCACGAAAAAAAACGCGGCGAAATTTTAAATTTGCAACGGTGGAAATACCTTGCCCATGAAGAAAATTCCCGGAACCTTTACCATTGTCTGCTATATCGTGTTGGCGGCCGCCCTGCTCACGTGGGTGATTCCCGGAGGGGAATATCTGCGCGAGGTGCAGGTGTATGAGGGCGTGGAACGCGAGGTGGCCGTGGAGGGTTCGTTTCATTATGTGGAGCCCGAACCGCAGACCTATTCGGTGTTTTTCTCTCTTTTCGAGGGTTTTATAGACAAGGCCGACATCATTGTCTTTGTGCTTATGGTGGGCGGGGCGTTTTGGATTCTGAACAGCACCAAGGCCATTGATGCGGGTGTGCACGCTTTCGTGCGCTTCACACGGCGGTGCAGGGAGAAGAAAGCCTTGCGGAAGGTGGATGTGGATGCCTTTGTGCTGGCTCTCATTATGTTGATGTTCAGTTTGTTCGGGGCGGTGTTCGGGATGAGTGAGGAAACTATCGCGTTCATTATCATCTTTGTGCCTATGGCCGTTTCCATGGGTTACGATTCGCTTACGGGCGTGGCCGTGTCGTATCTGGCGGCGCACGTGGGGTTTGCGGGTGCCATGCTCAATCCTTTCACTATCGGCATTGCGCAGGGCATTGCGGGTGTGCCTCTTTTCTCGGGGCTCGAATATCGGTTTTTCTGTTGGGTGATTCTTACCGCCATCGCCATGATTTTTGTGCTTTGGTATGCCAAAAAGGTGAAGAAGAATCCCGAAATCTCGCCGGTCTATAAATTGGATGCCTATTGGCGGGAACGGGCGGCTTCGGTATCGGAAACCGAACCCGCGACAGCCACCGCGCCCGCAACGGCAACCACAAAGGCCCCTTATGTCATCTTCACCCTTCTCGCCCTCGCGCAAATCCTCTTCGCCGTCTATTATCCCCATACCTGCATCACCATCGGCGACGGAACTCTGCGCCTCCCGCTTCTGCCCATTCTCGCCGCCCTCTACACGCTTTCGGGATTTTGGGCGGCAAAACGCTCGCTGTCGGCCTTCAACCTGCATATCCTGCTCTTCACCATTCTCTATTTGGTGACGGGCGTGTTGGGCTACGGCTGGTATATCATGGAGATTTCCGCGCTTTTCCTTGTCATGGGCATCTGTTCGGGCTTGGCCGCGGGCAAAGGCTTGGACAAGGTGATGCAGCTGTTTTTGGAGGGTGTGAAAGATATTTTGGTGCCGGCCATGGTGATTGGCCTTGCCAGCGGCATCATCTTTATCTTGCAGGAAGGCAAGGTGATAGATACCATTCTCTACGGAGTTTCCAAGACTATGGCGCAGACGGGCGAAGTAGGTTCGGTGGGCGTGATGTATGTCTTTCAGACCTTGCTGAACTTGGTGATGCCCTCGGGAAGCGCCAAGGCCGCGCTCACGATGCCGATCATGGGGCAGTTCGCCGACCTGATTCACCTTTCGCGTCAGACAGCCGTTCTGGCCTTTCAGTTCGGCGACGGCTTCACCAATATGATTACGCCCACCTCGGGCGTGCTTTTGGGTGTGCTGGGCGTGGCGAAGATTCCCTATGCCCTGTGGTTCAAGTGGGTTTGGAAGTTCATCTTGTTTTTGATTGTGGCGGGCTTTCTGCTGATGCTGCCCACCATGTTCTATTCGTTTAACGGATTTTAAAAAATTGCGAAATGGAAGTTTATAAATTCGGAGGGGCTTCGGTGAAAGATGCGGCGGCGGTGCGCAATGTGGCCGGAATCTTGCGGAGCGAAGTTACCGATACCACCTGCGTGGTGGTGTCGGCTATGGGAAAGACCACCAATGCGTTGGAAGTGGTTTTGGATGCTTTCTACCAAGGCAGGCCCGATGCCGCGCAAACCGTGAAGGCGGTGGTGGAGACTCATCTTCATATCCTGCACGGCCTGTTTCCCGACCCCGCCCACGAGGCCTACGCCAAGGTGAAGGCACTTTTCACCGACTTGATGCGCGAAGCCCGCTCGCTGGGCAAGACCCCCTACGACGAAGCCTACGACCGCATCGTGTCTTACGGCGAGCGGCTTTCCACCTGCATCATCGCCGAATATCTCAACGACCAAGGCATAGGCACCGCCGAACTCGACGCCCGTAACCTCGTGATTACCGACGGCCATTTCCGCGAAGGCAAAGTGCTTTGGGAACCCACGGCGGAGCGGATTCGGAAAGCGGCCGCACAAGTGCGGGAAGACGGTCTTTTGGTGGCGCTCACCCAAGGCTTCATAGCCCGCAGCGAAGACGGCAAGACCGTAACGCTGGGACGCGAGGGCTCGGACTATTCGGCCGCCATTTTCTCCTACTGCCTGGATGCCGAGAAGATGACCATTTGGAAAGACGTGCCGGGCGTGCTCAATGCAGACCCCAAGTATTTCACCAACACTCAAAAGCTCGACTACATCTCCTATTACGATGCCACCGAGCTGGCCTACTACGGGGCGAGCATCATCCACCCCAAAACCATAAAGCCGCTTCAAAACAAGCATATACCCCTGCATGTGCGCTCGTTTATGGACGTGGCCGCCCCCGGCACATGGGTAGGGCTCGACGATGTGCCCAATTCCGAGATACCTTCGTTCATCTGCAAACCCAAACAAGTGCTGCTTTCCATCTATCCCAAGGATTTTTCGTTTATCGACGAGAGCAATCTTTCGGAAATCTTCGGGATTTTGGTGAAGAACGGCATGAAAGTGAATTTGATGCAGAACTCCGCCTTGAGCTTTTCGGTTTGCTTGGATCAGACGCGGGGAGACCTCGATGCGGTGCTTTCGCAACTTTCGCCGCGCTACGACTGTCGTTTCAATCAGGAATTGGAATTGGTTACCATCCGGCATCACACTCAGGAAGTTATAGACAACATCGTGGGCGGCCGTGAAGTGCTTTTGGAGCAGCGCACCCGTCAGGCAGCCCAGTTGGTATTGAAAATCTGATGAAGAGAAAACGA
This sequence comes from uncultured Bacteroidales bacterium, assembly GCA_947176325.1. Taxonomy (GTDB): domain Bacteria; phylum Bacteroidota; class Bacteroidia; order Bacteroidales; family P3; genus Pullibacteroides. Next base: position 3,760 of record CAMWQD010000098.1, read on the forward strand.
CTCATATACATAGCGGTTACCATGTTCTTCGCCTTGGTGGGACTGCTTGCCGTGCAGTTCTATTGGGCGAAGCGGATTTCTACCATGAGCCGCGAGTTCGTGCACACCAATATGGAAGCGGCCATGCAGGATGTGGCCGCGCAGACCGAGGGCGGGCTTTTGGCGCAACTGTCTTTGTTCGACCCGCTCTTGGCCGAAACGCAGGTGCAGCAGCTGGCGCCCCAAATCGACAAGGCCGTGGACGAAGCCCTGCAACGGCATCGTCTGCGCATCCGTGCGGAGTGGGGCATCTACAGCACCTACAGTTCCAAACTCATTGCACAGAAGAGCGGCGACTATGGTGTGCAGCTCTTGCAGAGCCCTTACAGCTACCGTATCTTTTCGGACATAGACGCTCCCTATCCCTTTATACTGTTGGCCTATGTGCCGCCCCGCGCGGCCTCGCTCCTGCCGCAGATGTGGTATCTGGCCGCCTTTTCGGTGGCGCTTTTGCTTCTGTTGCTTTATAGTTTCGTCTATACCCTCGTTTCCATTTGGAAACAGAAGAAACTCACCGAAATGAAGAGCGACCTAATCAATCATGTCACGCACGAGATAAAAACGCCCGTCAGCACGATAGCCCTGATATGCGAATCGTTCGACGACCCCGATGTGCATTACGACGAGGAGGGCCTGACCGAAGTGCTGGGCATCATCAAGCAGGAAAACAAGAGGTTGGAAACGCTCACGCGGCAGATTATAGAGATTTCGAAAATGGAGGAGGGCGCGTATTTCCTCAACAAGACACGGTTTTCGCTGCATAAGGCTATCGAGGAAGCCGTCAACAACACAGGCTTTCAGGTGATGCACAAGGGAGGCCGCATCGTAACGCATTTCGATGCCCTAAACGATGAAATCGAGGGCGACCGCACACATATCGTGCATATCCTTTCCAACTTGATAGACAACGCCAACAAGTATTGCGACGAAAAGCCGTTGATTGAGATTTCCACGCGGAGCGAAGAGGGCGCGATTTATGTGGATGTGAAGGACAACGGAATCGGGATTGCCAAAGCGAACTTGAAGCGGATTTTTGAAAAACTCTATCGGGTTCCGACAGGCAACCTCCACAATGTAAAAGGTTTCGGGCTCGGTCTAAGCTATGTGAAATCCATCATGCAGCAGCATGGCGGCGAAGTTTGGGTGGAGAGCGAACTCAAGCAGGGTTCCACCTTTCACCTCAAATTCCGCACGTCTCGATGAAAGACGGGAGGGTGTGCTCCGCCTGCACCACGCCGAACACAAGCGACGAGGAGAGGATGAACGGAAAGAAGAGGGGATAGGGCAGGAGCTTGGCCACTTTTTTGGCAAAGCGGATGGTTTTGGAAAGGATACTACTGTTTTTCATAACGTTTGTTTTTGTCGTTTTTTAACCTTCTTGCCTATATATCGTGGAATTTCTTTTTTATCGAACTTTTGCGCATAAGATTTCATATAAATCTCTGTGAATAAGAATAAAAAAAATATAGGAGGCCTCTACTT
>CAMWQD010000099.1 GCA_947176325.1 uncultured Bacteroidales bacterium
AGGATTGTTTTTATATTAATATAAAAGACAGTGCAGGATTCGCAACAACTCAAAAAACTCACGCGCTTTATCGCCGACTACGCTTCCATGCTGTTGGGCAGCGGTGTGCATTGCTCGCGTGTGATTCGCAACACCCGACGTATCGCTTCCGGCTACGGTCTCAACCTCAATATGTCGGTGTTCGCCACAAGCATCATCCTTACGCTCAGCGACAAGGAAGAAAACGAGATGTATACCGAGGTGGTGCGCATTCCCGAGGTGCCCGTAAGCTTTCACCTCAATTCCGAACTGAGCGCGCTCAGCTGGAAAGTCTACGACAATCCCGGCATGAATCTCGACGAATTGGAGCGCGAGTACAAGCAAATCATCTCGCGGCCCCGTCTCAGAAGTTGGGTGGTGGCGCTTGTAGTGGCCTTGGCCAACGCCTGTTTCTGCTATCTGTTAGGCGGAAATTTCCTTTCGATGCCCATTGTTTTCGGAGCCACTTGGCTGGGATATAATATATTGCGCTTCCTCAAAAAAAGAGGCATGGATCATTTCATCGCCGTGGCGGCGGTGTCGTTCGTTTCGTCGGCCTTGGCTTCGCTGGCGGTGTTCGTGCCGGGTGCCACCGCCGAAGTGGCCGTGGCGGCAAGCGTGCTGTTCATGATACCCGGAGTGCCTATGATTACGGGCGTCATCGACCTTATCGAAGGCCACACCCTGATAGGTTTCGCACGTATCGTGCGGGCGTTTCTGATTGTGGTGTGCCTGGCGGTGGGGCTTTCGGTTTCCATGGTGATTTTCGAGAAAGGATTGCTTTTCGGAGGCGAAATGGCCGAGAGCGGCAGTCTGTTGTCCGAAACGATAGTCCGCGGCCTGTTCGCGGCTGTGGCGGCCTGCGGTTTCGGCGCGGTTTCGTGTCCTTCCGTCAAGTCGTTTTTCCCTATCGCGGTTCTGGCGGCCTTGGGCTACGCCCTGCGCTACATGCTGATGCGGTTGGTAGGCTGGGACATCGCCACTTCCACGCTCTTGGCGGGGCTTTTCATCGGCTTTTTGAGCTTGCCCTTGGGCGCGTGGGTCAAGTGCCCCATGACCACGCTCTACATTCCCGCCCTGCTGCCTTTCGTGCCGGGTATGTATGCCTACCGCGCCGTGTTCAACATCATCCTCTTCATGCAGAATGTGCGCGAACCGATGCTGGCCATGCCGCATCTCAACGATTTTTTCTTCAACACCATCATCACCTGCACGGTGATTATCACCATGACGGTGGGTGCGTCCATGCCCATGTTCATCTTCTCGCGCAGGGCGAAAAGCCTCACCCGTCACAGCGATTTGCACGGCCACGCCCGTTTCTCCATACATGGAGATGTAATGCGCCTGTGGCATCGTAAATAATGTTAAAGATTATGGAGAATTTTGAAAATAAAAGCGGAGAAAACCGCACGGAATTGGAGAATTTGGGCGAATTCGGCCTTATCGAACGCCTCACCAAAGATCTGCCCGTTCATCATCCCGAAAGCACGCTCAAAGGCGTGGGCGACGATGCGGCGGTGTTGCAGATTCCCGAAGGACACGTACAGTTGGTGTCGAAAGACCTGCTTATGGAGGGCGTGCATTTCGATATGACGTATTGTCCCTTGAAGCATCTCGGCTACAAGGCTATCGCGGTGAACCTCTCCGATATAGCCGCCATGAACGGAAAGCCTTTGCAGGTGCTGGTGGGGCTGGCGGTTTCCAACCGCTATTCGGTGGAGGCTCTGGAAGAGCTCTATGCGGGTATGAAGCTGTGCTGCGACCGCTACGGCGTGGATTTGGTGGGGGGCGATACGGTGTCGAGCCGCTCGGGTATGGCTATTTCCGTCACCGTGCTCGGTTCTGCGCCCCGAAACAAGGTCTGCTACCGAAGCGGTGCCAAGGAAAACGATTTGCTCTGCGTGTCGGGCGACTTGGGGGCGGCCTATGCGGGTTTGTTGCTGTTGGAGCGCGAGAAACGCGAGTTTTTGGCCAATCCTAACATACAGCCCGATTTCAAGGATTTCTCGTATGTGCTCGAGCGTCAGCTCAAGCCCGAACCCCGTCTGGACATCGTGGATTTGTTGGCGAAATTGGATGTGAAGCCTACCGCGATGATGGATGTGTCGGACGGGCTGGCTTCCGAAATCCTGCATATCGCCAAAGCGTCTGAATGCGGATGTATGCTCTATCAGAGCAAGATTCCCGTGGATATGGAAACCTGCAAGGCGCTGGAGGCTTTCAAGATTCTGCCCGAAACGGCGGCTTTGAGCGGGGGCGAAGACTACGAACTGCTCTTCACCGTGGCTCAGTCCGACTACGAAAAAATCAAGGATTGCCGCGAAATCCGCGTTATCGGCCACATGGTCGAAAAGGCGCAGGGTTGCTACATGGTGCCCGAAAACGGCAGCCTCATCGAACTGCGCGCGCAAGGGTGGCAGGCTTTCGCCAATCGTGTGGAATAGGAGGTGTGATGCGGGTCGACAAATATCTGTGGGCGATAAGGTTGTTTAAGACGCGGAGCGAGGCGGCGGAAGCCTGCCGCTTGGGAAGGGTGCGCATAGGCGAAGACATTGTGAAAGCGGCCAAGGAAGTGCAGGCAGGGCAGGTGTTGCATGTGAGCCGTCAGGGAATCACGCTTTCCTATCGGGTGGAGGATATGCCGAAAAACCGCGTGGGAGCCGCTTTGGTGGCACAATACGCCACCGATGTAACCGCCCCCGGAGAAAGGGAGAAGATTGCGTTGCGTCACGCCCCCGCTTTCGAAAGGCGCGACCCCCGCACGGGCCGCCCCACCAAACGCGAAAGACGCGAGATAGACCGCTTCAAGGATTTCGACGAAGAGTAATAGTCTTTAGGCAATCCGCACCCACTTGAGGCGGAGGCTGTTGCTCACCACGCTCACCGAGCTGAAGGCCATGGCCGCGCTGGCTATCATGGGGTTGAGCATCCACCCGAAGACGGGATAGAACAGACCGCTGGCCAATACGATGCCCACCACGTTGTAGATGAACGCCCAAAACAGGTTTTCCTGAATGATGCGGCGTGTTTTCTTCGAGAGTTTCACTGCCTTGGGAATGGCCTCCAAATCGTTTTTCTCATTGCCGATAAGCACCACCGAAGCCACGTTCATGGCTATGTCGGTGCCGCGTTTGAGAGCCATGCTCACATCGGCCGCCGCCAACGCCTGGCTGTCGTTGATGCCGTCGCCCACCATGGCCACCTTGTGTCCTTCGGCTTGCAGGGCGGTGATGTAATCCTGCTTGCCTTGCGGAAACATATTGCTTTTGTAGTGCGTGATGCCGGTTTTTGCGGCCACCGCGGCGGCGTTTTTCTCGTGGTCGCCCGTAAGCATGTGCACTTCTATGCGGTCTTGTTGAAGTTGTTTCACCACTTGGGCCGCGCAGGGTTTGAGCGCGTCGCTCAAAGCCAAGCGGCAGAAAAGTTCCGTCCCCTGCCCGAAAGCGATGAGAATGGATTCCTGCTCGGTGCAGGTTTCCAACCAAGACGGCGCCGTGTCCGTCATCATCTCCTTCACCATATTCACACCGCCCGCCCAATACGTTTTATCGGCGTAGCGGAAGCGGATTCCCTTGCCGGGGAGCGATTCGAAATCCTCGATTTCCTCGGCGGGAATTTCGTCCACGGGCGCGGTGCACCGGCGTAAAGTTTCATCAATCCACTCTACAACCGCGCCCGCCAAAGGATGTTCACTCTTCCTTTCGGCGGCCCTCAATACCGCAAGTTCCTTCATCGAAGACGCATCCTGCGGGTTTGTCATCACCGCCTCCTCCACCGTGGGCTTTCCCTGTGTCAGCGTGCCGGTCTTGTCCAGCACCAGGCGGTCTATATGGCAGATTTCCTCCAAAGCCGCCGCGTCCTTAATCAGAATGTGATTTTGCGCCGCACGTCCCATGCCCACCATCAAGGCGGTCGGCGTGGCAAGCCCCAAGGCACAGGGGCAGGCAATCACCAACACCGAAAGCATGCACACCAAAGCGCGGGGAAACGCGCTCCAGCCGCCCGCCATCAACCAAACCGCAAACGTCACCACCGAAAGAATAAGGATAGTGGGCACGAAGATACCCGCCACCTTGTCTGCAATGCGTTGTGCGGGAGCCTTGCTGCCCTGCGCTTCGCGCACCATGCGTACAATGCCCGCCAACACCGTGCTTTGGCCCACGCCCGTGATTTCCACCTCCAAGGAGCCTTTCTGATTGATGGTGCCCGCGGCCACTTTGTTGCCCACCGTCTTGTTCACCGCCAACGGTTCGCCGGTGAGCATACTTTCGTCCACATACGAACTGCCCGCCAGCACCACCCCGTCTACGGGAACGGCCTCTCCCGGCAGAATACGCACGCGGTCACCCGTTTGCAATTCCTTCACGCCCACTTCTTTTTCCGTGCCGTCGGCGTTTATGCGCAAGGCGGTGGCCGGTTGCAGATGCATCAGATCCTGCAAGGCTTTGGAAGTGCCGTTCTTGGCGCGTCCCTCCATCAACTTACCCAACAGCACAAAGGCGATAATCATGCCCGACGCCTCGAAATAGACATGGGCTTCTATGTTTCTCGCTTCCCAGAATTGCGGAAAGCAGAGCGTGAAAAGGCTGAAGATGAAAGACACCAGCGTGCTCACCGCCACCAACGTATCCATATTGGCGCTGCGTTGTGTGGCCAAAATCCAGGCGTTGCGGATAAAGTCGCGGCCTCCGATAAGCAGGATGGCCAGCGAAAGCACCATCAGGATGAGGTCTTTGCCCGCAAAATGCCAGCCGTGCGCCATGCCCAGCACCAACAGGGGGAGGGCAAGAATCCACGTGAAAAGCACTTTCTTGCGCAAGGTGGCGTAGTTCTTCCGATTTTGTTTTTCCTGTTCGCTGAAAGGGTCTTCGCTGTCGATAATCAGTTCGTATCCCGCGTGGTCGATGGCGGCCTTGAGGTCTTCGGCGCGGAAGCGTTCAGGGTCGTATTCCACGTAGAGCAATCCGGCGGCGAAGTTGGCCGAGGCTTTCTCCACGCCCTCCACTTTGGCGGCGATGCCCTCGGAACGGTGCGCACAACCGGCGCAATGCAGTTTCAACAACGGATATGAGGCTTTACGTATCATAGTGCAAGGTTTTTAATGTTGGTTAACCCGTCTCGGCATAACCCAAATAGGCTTGACCTCTGCTCTCTCGGCTTCTGCACTCGGCGTTGGTTAAAAGTCTTTAACGCCGGCAAACTTACGAATTTTATCTTGCAAACCGGTTGCAATTTCTATATTAATATAA
>CAMWQD010000100.1 GCA_947176325.1 uncultured Bacteroidales bacterium
TTAGGGAAGGAAAAGGCAGCTGTCGCCGTAGCTCAGGAAACGGAAGTTGTTTTGGAGGGCGAAGGCGTAGAGGTTGCGCCAGGCGGGGCCTATCAGCGCCGATACCAATAATAGCAGCGTGCTTTTGGGTTGGTGGAAGTTGGTGATGATGCCCTTGCAGAACGCGAATTTATAGCCGGGGGCAATCATAAGCGAGGTGTGTGCGTGAAGTTGGGTGATACCCTTGCGCTCCATATAGTCGCACAACCCTTGCAAGGCCTCCTCGGGGCTTGTTTTTGGGTGGCGGTCGGCATAGGTTTCGTAGGGATCCCATTGGTTCACCTCGAATTCACCGCCCGGCAAAGGCTCCTCGCCGCAGGCCAGCCGCACACCTATCCAGTAGAGAGACTCCATGCTGCGCATGGAAGTGGTGCCGACCGCCACCACGGGCCTGTGTTCGCGGATAGCCCGCAATAGGTTTTCAATCAACGATTTCGAGGCAACAATATGCTCGCTGTGCATGGCGTGGTCGCCCACCTGCTCGGCCTTGACGGGCTTGAAGGTGCCCGCCCCCACGTGGAGGGTGATGAAATCGCGCTCGATGCCCCGCCGCTTCAAGTCGTCCAGCACCTGCTGCGTAAAGTGCAGGCCGGCCGTGGGGGCGGCCACCGAACCGTTGTGCCGCGCAAAAACCGTCTGATAGCGCAGGGTGTCGCCTTCTTCGGCCTGTCGCCGTATGTAGGGGGGAAGCGGCACCTTGCCCGTGGCCTCCAGCACCTCGGCAAAACTCCAGTCGGTGGGCGACCACGAAAATTCCACTTCAAAATCCTCTCCCGAAGCGGCCACCTTAACGGCCTGCAGGCAACCCGTGCCGCCGTCGGCCAAGGGGAAGTCCATTTTCAGCGCCCCTTGTTTCCAACGCTTATTGTTGCCTACCAAACACTTAAAACGGCAAGAGCCCCGCGAAGAAAAGGCGGTTTCTATATCGGCTCCCGAGGGTTCGAGGCAGAAAATCTCGATGCGTGCGCCGACGGCGGCACCCCCGTCGCCCTTGAAAAACACTAATCGCGCCCGCACCACCCGCGTGTCGTTGAACACCAAAAACGCATTCTGCGGCAGAAACTCGCCCACGCGGCGGAACACGCTCTCTTCGGCGGCACCGCCCCTATACACCAACAGCTTCGAAGCGTCGCGCTCGGGCAGGGGATAGAACGCAATGCGCTCCTCGGGCAGAGGGTAGTTGAAGTCTTCTATCTTAAGGTCTCGCGGGTTCAAAGGTTCTGCTTATAATATTCATACAACTTTTCAAACAGATGATCACGCTCCGCACCCCGCACATTATGTTCGTGGTCGGGATAGACAAAGAAGTCCACGGGAATCTTGCGGTCGATGCAACGCTTCACGAAAGTGGTGCTGTTCTTGGGCAGCACGGTGGGATCCAAGCCCCCTTGAATCAACATCACCTTGCCCCGCACCGAATCCACACGCTCCAGCAGGTTGGCGGCCCTATATCCTTCGGGATTATCCTGAGGCGTACCCATATAACGCTCGCCGTACATCACCTCATACCACGCCCAGTTGATGACCGGGCCGCCCGAAGTGGTCACCTTGAACACATCGGGAAAGCGCGTCTTGAGGTTCAGCGCCATGAAGCCGCCGTAGCTCCAGCCGTCCACCCCGATGCGGCTCGAATCCACGAAAGGCAGCGATTTGAGGAACGCAATGCCCTGCATCTGGTCGGCGGCTTCGGCCACCCCGATGTTGCGGTGAATGGCCGTCTCGAAAGCGAAGCCCCGGTTGGCCGAACCCCGGCTGTCTACCGTCCACACCACATAACCCTGCTGCGCCAGAAAACGCAGGAACGTGCCGCAGGCATAGTTGTAGCCCTTGTTGATAAGCTGCGCGTGAGGCCCTCCGTACACATACACGATAACGGGATACTTGCGCGTGGAGTCGAAATCGGGAGGCAGAATCATGCGCCCGTAGAGGGGCGTGCGGCCATCGGCGGCAGTAAGTGTATACAAGCGGAATTCAGGCCGCACGTAGTCGGCCAGCATATCCCCGTAGTCGGCAATCACCTTCACCACATTCCCCTTGTTGTCAATCACCTGAATGCGACGGCTCAACGCAGGCGCCGAATAATAGTCGATGAAGTAGCTGCCCGTGCCGTCCATCTTTACCGAGTGCATGCCGTCTTCCTTCGTCACGCGGCGCACCTTGCCCTTTTCCACCTCCACGGCGTAGAGGTTCTGTTGCAGGGCCCCGTCTTTGGTGCCCATGAAGTAGAGCGTCTTTCCGTCGGGCGAAAATCCCACCAACGACGAAATCATCCACGCCTCGTTGTCGGGCGTGACCTTCTTGAGCAGTTTCCCGCTCGTATTGTATAGATAAGCGTGATTGAAGCCGTTACGCTCGCTCAACCACACAAATTGGTCGGGATGGCCGGGACGGAACACAATGCCCGACTCGGGTTCCACATACACATCGCTGTGCTCGGTAAACACCACGCCTTTCACCTTCCCCGTCTGGACGTCATAACGCACCAAACTGAAATCCTTTTGATTGCGGTCGAGGATGCCCAAATACAAATCGCGGTCGTCGGGGCTCCACACCACACTTGTGATATACGTGTGCGACGGGTCGGCGAAAGGTTCCAGTTCAATAGTCTTAAACGTTTCTGTATTAAATACATTCACGCTCACCTTGTGCATCTTCTCGCCCGCATGCGGATAGCGGATGGTTTCCACCCACATCGAATCGTAGTGATGAATGGGATATTTCGTCACCATGCTTTCATCCATGCGGTAGTAGGCCAGGCGCGTGCCGTCGTTCGACCAGAAAGTGCCCTTGGTGATGCCGAACTCGTCGCGGTGCACGGACTGCCCGTTCACGATGCCCGTATCGAGGTCTTTCGTAATGGAATAGCGCATGCCGTCGCGCAAGACAAAGAGATTGTTGTCGCGCGTAAAGGCTGTCAGCCCCGAAGCCGTGCTGAGGTCGAAGTTCGTTCCCTTCTTGTCCAACGAGCAATAAATCTCCGTTTCGGTCTTGTCGCTGTAAAACACAAACACGTGGTCGCGGTTGCGCAGATAGAGACAGTTGTCGGTTACCCTCCGGATTAGGGGAAAATGCTCAAGCTTATGCTTTCCTCCCGCCTTCTTCACATCTTCATTCAGCTTGTCGAGCGTAATCATGGGTTTTTCCGTATTTGTCTCCACCACATGATAGAAAGCCGTGTCGTTGCGCAAAAACACATAAATCGGCATGCCGTCTTTCCGTTCCATCCATTGCAGCTGGCTCGGCGCGCCCGGATACAGGTTCCGGTCCATCAAATGCCCAAGTTCCAATTTCTTGCCTTGGGTCACGGCAGGCAACGTTTCGAGCAGAGAGGCTTTCGGCGATTGGGCGAGCGCCGCCCCGAACAGGATGCCCGTTGTGCAGATACACACAAATAAACGCTTTGTTTTCATTTTTATGATTTTTAATCGGAGGAATACTCTTTCACTTTGGCGCGATAGCTCGAAAACACATTGGCCCGCGAGATGAAACCCACGTATTTTCCATGGTCGAGCACCGCGATATTGTATTTGTCGCTTTGTTGGAATTTCTTGGCCACCTGCGCCATATTCTCGTGCCGTTCGATAACCAGGCTCGGCACGTACATCAAATCCTTCACGTAAATCTGTTCGTAGAGGTCGGGACGGAAAATCACCGTCTTTATATCGTCGAGGAACACCACGCCGAGGAAATTGCCCTGCGCGTCGGTAACGGGGAAAAGGTTGCGCGAAGAGCGGCTGATGCTTTTCACGAGCGCACCGAGGTTGTCGTCGGGGTGCATGGTGATGAAGTTGGTTTCGATGACCCGGTCGAGCGTCATCATAGACAGCACGAAAGCGTCTTTGTTGTGGGTGAGCAGTTCGCCCCGCTGCGCCAAGGCCTTGGTGTAGATGGAGTGAGGATTGAAGCAGCGGCTCACCAAATACGAAGTGGCCGACACCAACATCAACGGAATAAAGAAGTTATAGCCTCCTGTCACCTCGGCCACCAAGAAGATGGCGGTGAGAGGTGCATGCATCACGCCCGCCATGAGCGCCGACATACCCGCCAGGGCGAAGTTGGCCAAAGGCAGGTGAAGCCCCAGCAGATTGAGGGTCTGTGCCACGAACAGACCCAAAAACGCCCCCACGAACATGGAGGGTGCGAACACGCCGCCCACGCCCCCGGCCCCGTTGGTGAAGCCCGTCGCCACCACCTTGAGCAGAATCAACAGCGCCACATAGGCAAAAAACACCGACATAGAGAGGCGGTAGCCATAGAAGAAGGTGTTGTTGAAGATGCTTTCGGTGTTGCCGTTGAAGATGTCGCTCAAAAACGAAAAGCCTTCGCCGTAGAGGGGAGGGAAGAGGAAGATGAGCACGCACAGCAGCACGCCGCCTATCAAAACGCGCTTCCAGCCTTGCCGGATGCGGGAGAAGAACGCGCCAATCTTTTCGTTGGTGTAGAGGAAGTAGCACGAAACCAAGCCGCCCACCAAGCCCAAAACCAAATAGAAAGGCAGGTTCTGGAGGTAGTAGTCGGTGGAGATGTCGAAATGGAAAGTGGCCTCGCGCCCCATGAGGAAAGCCGAAGTCACCGCGCCCGTGGTGGAGGCCACGAGAATGGGCACGAGCGAAGTCATGGTGAGGTCTATCATCAACACTTCGAGCGTAAAGACCAAACCCGCCAGGGGCGCGCCGAAAATGCCCGCGATAGCCCCCGCCGAACCCGCAGCCGTGATGATGACAAGTTCGCGGAAGCCGAGGTTGAAGGCGCGGCCGATATTGGAGCCTATGGACGCACCCGTAAGCACCACGGGTGCTTCGGGCCCCACCGAGCCGCCGAAACCGATGGTTACCGTACAGGCCACCAGCGACGAATACATGCGGCTGCGCTTGATGCGGCTGCGGGTTCGGCTGAAAGCCTGCATCACGCGGCTCACTCCGTGGCTTATATCGTCCTTAAAGACATATTTCACAAGAATATAAGACAGGGTAACACCCAGCAAGGGGAAGAACAGGAAAAGGTAGTTTTCCTTGTCGGCGCGGCTGAGGTTCAACACCCATTCGCCGAAATAGAAAATCATGTTCTTGAGCAACACCGCCGCCAAGCCGCTCAGGAAACCTGTCAGCACACACAGAAACACCAGATAGCTGCTGTCGGAAAGATATTTCTTCCGACGTATCTCGAAATTCGAGAGCCAGTGTTTATGGTATAGATAAATGTTTCTTTTCATGGCGGTTGTCGCTGC
>CAMWQD010000101.1 GCA_947176325.1 uncultured Bacteroidales bacterium
GGTGTCGGCGGGCCAATAGAGGCGGTAGAGGTAGTATTTCCCCGCCCGCACATCCTCGTCCACATAGCCCATACCGCCCAGACAGGCCACGGCAAAGGAACGGTCGCAGGCCAAATTCGCCAAGACGAAACGCAAGGCTTCTTGTTCCATGCGCGCCTTGAGTGCCTGCCAATCGGAGGCGGAGGAGCCGCCGAAATCCAGTTGCAGGTCGGGCGAATAGACCGCCTCGCCCAAAACGGCGGCATATTCATCGCTCCGCGCCATTTCCGAAAGCAAGGCGGTGTCTTGTTGCAGGAAAGGCGTAATGGGTATGCGCTTGCACACGGGCGGAACATAGCGCGCCGCATCGAATTCGTAGCGTTCCAGAATCACGCCCCGTTCCATCATTCTTTTCCAATGGGGGTATGTGGAGGCCGCCCAGCGCAAGGAAACCTTTTTGTTTTTGCAAAAACCCACCATATACAGGCTCTTCGCTGCCGAATCGGCAACCGTGGCCGAATCGGCCTCCGCCCCCATGCCGCAGGCGCACCACAGAAAGAGCGCGCTCATCATCACACTACACACTATCTTCTTCATTTTTTCTCTTTTTTATTTGTTTTCAAAATTCACTTTCACTTCGGATGTCACCGTGCCGTCGGGCAACACATAGCGCAACACCACGGGATAGCTGCCGTTGCGGATAGGCTTGAAATTCTTGCCCAACCATGCGTAGTAGGGCGACTGCATCAGCAACGAACGATGCGCCACCGAACCCAAGATTGCGTTGAAGTCTTGTTTGTATTGCACGGGCAGGGCGTAGATCCACGGGAAAAATTCGGTGGAGCCTTCGCGGTAAATGGCCGACGGATAGACCGCCCACGTGGGAATCACGCTTTCCTTCCCCTCCCCTCTCTCGAACTGCACCATGCCGTTGTAGGGATATTGCTCGTAGACCAAGGGGTAGATGTCTTGCGTGTAGTAGGGTTCCTCGCTCAAGTCGGCGCTTGCCTGCACCAAGGGCGCATAGCCGCTGTAAAGGGTGCCTTGCCGCTCGTTCTCGCAGAAGGATTCCCGCGCCTTCATATTGGCTTGCAGATAATGCACGTCGGGGTCGTTGACATAGGCATAGCCCTCGGCGTTCATGTAGATGATAGGCGTGCGATAGGCCTTGTTGAGACTCACCGCCTCCATTTTGCTCTTGAAGTCTTTGAAAAGACCTGTCTTGAAGCGGTAGCAAAGCACGGTCTTGTCTTTGTCGGATTTGGTGGCCGAGGCGGTGAGGGTGACGGTTTCCTGCTCCAAAGCGCCGTCGTCGGAAGCATAGACCGTGGCGTTCTGCAAGGCCGAGGTTTGCGCACCGGACGCTTGCGTGGACGCGCCCTTATATTCCATAACCAAGCGCAATTCGTATTCGGTGGAGGTTTTCAGGCCTTTGGGCATTGTCCACATCACCCGTCTTTGAGATTGGTTGTAGGTGAAGGGCACCGAAAGGGAGTCGGTGGCCGAAAGCAGCACCACACGCATACGGTAGTCGGGGTCGGAAAAGAGGTCGGCCATGCCGCGTTTGAGGTATACGAAACCTTTGTCGGTTTCTTCGGGCAGGTAGTGTTCCTGATTGCGGACAGGATAGCAATACTGCACGTTGCTCCACGGAATGCTGTCGGGGGCGGAGCCGGTCTGAAAGGTGTAGAGACGGTTTTCGTTATAGTCCTTGCCGTTCTCGTCTTTAAGCGTTGACCACGACGAAGCGCCTTTCTTCTCGCTTGCGCCCACGGCAAGCTTGAAATCGAGGGTGGCGTTGGCGGGAAGCATATCGTGCGAAAGGAATTTCACCACGCGATTGTCTTGGTCGTATTCGAACTTTCCTTTCAGTTTGGTGCCTCCATACCAGAGCTCGTATTGGTCGAGGTTGATTTTCATGCGGCGTTCCTGCCGGTCGTATTCCTCCACGATTTCGGTTTCGACGGGGAAGTTGAAGGCCGCTTGCGGAACCGAGAAAACGTCTACGTTCTTGCTGCCTTTTTCGGGCAGGGTGGAGCTGATTACGTCCGCGCCGTCGGCAAAGCCCTGCTGCATCATGGTGCAGCTTTGGCCGAGGTTGAAATCGAGGTTGAACTTGCCGCGCACCAAGCCGTTGAGGAGGGAAACGTTCACGCCCAAAGAGCCCTCGAAAGAGGCGGGGTTGGGCAATCCCGCCCGCAGCAGCGCGCCCACCTCACCGCGCAGGACGGAGAAATTGCGCTTTTGTCCGAAAAGCTTGAGATAAAGCCCCACATCGGTCATCATATAGGTATAGGCCTGTCCCTGCGCGTACCAACCCTTGATGCCGGGCGCGCTGCCCGTTTCCTGACAGAGAGTGCCGGGATATTTCTTCATCATGATGTCGAAACCCACTTCGGCATCGAAAGCCGCATAGAAAATGAGAATGGGTATCGTGCCTGTGGAAAGGTGGAAATTGGAGCCGAAAGCCACGCCCGCGCCCTCCCGCAGATCGTTCAAATCGGGACGGGGATAGGAGCTCTTGAGCAAGGCCTGCAATTTGGCGGACGGGCCGGGAAAGTCGGGAAGCTGGCTTCCCGTCATGAAATATGCGCCCACATTGGCCTGCAACGGGCCCACTTTCAGCTGCACGGCCAAAGGTTTGGCCGGTTCGCCCACTTTGATATACCAGTTGTCTTGTCCAAAGTGCATGCCCATCTGCCCCATGTGCCCCTTGCCTCCCGCACCCTTTATCACGCCCATATCCATATAGACATCGAAAAGTCCTGTAAAGGCACGGTTGGAGAAGTCCATGTCGAGCTTGACGTTGGCGGTGACGGAGGCGTCGGCGGAAGCGGCCTTGCGTTGGTCTTCGATAGAGGGCTGTATCTTGGCGGCGAGGTCGGTGATTTTTTGGTTGAAGTTTGCTATATTAATATTGTTCTCCGCCATGAGCTTGCCCACACCGGTGAGCGTGAGGCTCGATGCACCGCCGTTTCGGTTAAACAGCATCTCGAGCGTGAGTTCGGCATTGAAGACCTTTTCGTCTTGCAAGGCCAGCACCACGGCGGTTTTCAAGCCCAGCGACTTGGTGCTGTCGGGCACGTAGCAAAGACCCGTGCTGGTCTTCCCGATGCCGTCCGTATTTTCGCCGAAGTCGCCGGGCGTGGCCAGCGGCCCCGAGAAATGCTCCATGCGCATGTGCTTGTAGGCACCGCCGCCGATGGCGGCAATCTTGAAACCCGGAAAGACGGGAATGCCCGCCGCCCCCAAACGCGCCAGCACATCGGCATACCAATAGCGGTAGGTGGCCATGCTGCCGAACATCATGTCGGCGCGAAGCCCCAAGCCGCCCAAGGGTTCTATCTTGAAATCGAGCATACCTTGAAAACCGTCGCCGTAGAGCTTACTCCCCTTGATGAACTTCACCCCACCTGCAAAACTGAGGAAGGAATTGGTGAAATCAATCTTCACTTCGTTGATATCCACACCCTTGAAATTCCATTTCTGTTTGCCGTCCGTGCCTTCCTCCACAGCCGATTTCACGTCCATGGCCAAATCGCCGCCGAAAGAAGCGTCCGACTTGTCGCCTATATGCACCTGTGTCTTGAATCCCAAACTGATGTCGCTTTGTTTGGCGTGAATCTCGAGGTCGCGGATGGAAACGGGGAAATTCCCCACCTTCAGTTCATCGTCCCACTCTATTCTATTCACCTCGAAATAAGGCTCTTGATTGCGTATCTTCAAACCTTGGAATTCGAAGTTTCCGAAACCGAACTTATCGTTTTCGCCCGCCGTGGGATTGAGTTTCATCTTGCCCGAAAGATTGGCTTCTATCAAAAACGGCTTGTCTTTCTCCTTCTTCATCTTGAGGTAGGAAGTGGCGTAAAGCTCCACCTCGCGCGCCTTGATGAAATCGAAAGAGGCCTTCTTATCCAACTTCAACTGCATGCTCCATGTGCCGTCGGCGGCGAATTTGGCGGTGTAGCCGTAGGAATTGGCCTTGCTGACGGGAATCTGCACGGAACCCTTCATACCGCCCTCCACAAGACGGTTACGCTCTACGGAAAACGAAAATTCCTTGACGCTGAAACCCCAGCCGCCCAAACTGCCTTCGTCGAGACGGAGCAGGTCGGTGGCGGCGAAAAGCCCCGTGCAGCCGTATTCGTCTATCCAAAATTTACGCGCCTCGACGGTGGGGCGTGCGCCGTCCACTTTCTTGATGTAGTCGGGAAAGCGCAGGCGTATGCCCTCCATATACAGGCCTTGCCAAAGCTCCGAAAAATCGGTGTTTCCCTTGTTTCCGCCCGAAAGCGTATAGGGTTCGAAGCCCGGCGCGTTGCGGGTCTGGCTGAAATCGAGCGTCACCTTTTCGGCGGCGAAACTCCAGTCGGGAATATCCTTGAGGCCGAATTCGGGAAGGGAAAGGCTCACCACAATATCGTCGAGACTTTTGGCATTGCAGAAAAACGTGGTGCGCAAGGGCTCGTTGGTTCTCTCGCCGTGGTCGATAAACACGATATTTTCGTCGGTAACGCTCAGTTCCGCGCTTATCTGCAATTCCTGAAAACCCTTGCAGTTGACAATGGCATAGGTGGGCGGCAGACCGTCCGCGCTCTTGCTGTGGTCGCCGTTGTCGCTCCGCCCCAAGAAACGCAGGCAGAATCTATCGCCTTTGTCCTTAAAGACCACATCGCCCATAAGGGCGAGTTTCACATCGCCGATATAGCCGCCTTTGTTGCTGATGAGCACTTTGTCGGCACCGAAAAACAATTCGCGTTTGCCGCCCTGCCAATCGGGGCCCGAGATGCGCAGATAAACGGCCAGCTCGGTGTAGTCGGCGCCGAAGACGGCATCGGTAAAGAGCAAGTCGTAGTTGGTGTTGCCGATGGTGTTGCGCATCCCCACGGGAAGTTTCTGCAATTCGCCGGGGGTGACCAAATCGGTGCGTCCGAGATATTCCTCGAATTTGTCGTACCACGCCTTGATGCTGTCTTGCGGCTGTGCGGAATCGGTCTCGGCGCACACGGCCTCCGTGAGACCTGTCCACAGAAACAGACAGCATAAGGATAGAAATAAAAACCTTTTCATAAGCCTGTGATTTCGTTAAACACAGGCAAAAGTAGAGGCGGGCCCGTGGGTCGGGCAAAGAAATTAAGTTAATGATTGTTAAAATTAAGTTTTTTTAACATCCGTCCGCTGCAGAAGATATGCAGAGGGGGGCGGGGCTGTCCCGTTTTTATC
>CAMWQD010000102.1 GCA_947176325.1 uncultured Bacteroidales bacterium
TCGCCCGACATGCCGGCGCCCACGCTTCCCGCAATCATAAGCACCAAACCCAGTGCGCAGAGGATATAGAAAACAAGCTTGCTCCTGTCTTTCCTGAAGCTTTCGAGGAAACTTTCGCTTTTGGCCTGCATATTGTCTTGTTTTTCTTGTGAACGCTCGAACACGAAGAGCTTGTTGAGCGCGAAGCCCAGGAAACCCACGGGAATGCTCATGACGGCTGCATTCGCATAGTCGCTGATTTCGAAGAAATAGTCGAGCACCGCCATGCCGCCGATGTTGGCGAAATACATAATCGCATACACGCCTATGAAACGGGGAAGAAGGTAGTATTTGCCGTTCTTGAAGACGATGCTGCCGTAGGTCTTGAAATTGAAGAGGATGCCGATGATTTGCCCGATGAGGGCGGCGATATTGCGGTTGTCGGTGACCAAAAGGCGGAGCAGGGAGAACACGCACCAGCCGAAAAGGGTGTTGAGGGCGGCCACCATAAGGAAGCGCACGAACTTGATGTCGGCGAAATTGAAAAAAAGACGCCCCAACGAAAAACGCTCCAAAAACACTCTCGCCTTGGATTTTTTCTCGGGAACCACACGCTTGAAAGATTCTCCCGTGAATATCGGTCTTTTTTTCATATTAATATTCTGTTTGCGGAGTGACATAGGTGAAACGGGCGGGCAGCGGCATTTCCAGCTTCACCGCCCTTTCCTGCATGGGATGCGGGAAACGGATGGAATAGGCATACAGGCGCACCTGGCGGTTCACCTTGGGATCCGCGCCGTATTTGCGGTCGCCCACGATAGGACAGCCCATATCGGAAAGATGCACGCGGATTTGATTCTTCCGGCCTGTCTCGAGCTTTACGTCGAGCAGGGTGAACAAGGCGTTCTGTCGGGTTGTCTTCTCGCCTTGCCAGCCATAATAACCCACCACATGATAGTGGGTGACGGCCCATTTGGAATCAGGCTCCTCCTCGGGCACGGAATAGACCACCTGACGGGCGTTTTCCTTGAGGAAAGACTGCAAGGTGGCCCTCTCCTTGCCCGGAATGTCGTGAACCAAGGCGTAGTAGTGTTTCTCCACGTCCTGCCAGCTGTCCTGCAAGTTGTATTTGGCTTCTTCGGTCTTGGCGAAAAGCAGGATGCCGCTCACCTCGCGGTCGAGGCGGTGCACGGTGTAGGCGCGTTCCCTGCCCCGGCTTTTCTGCTGGAGGTAGTGGTTGACCATGCCGAACATGGAGCGTATCTTTTCGGTGGTGCGGCCGCTGGAGAGAATGCCCGCAGGCTTTATCACCGCCAGAATGTAGTCGTCTTCGTAGAGAATCTTGAAAGGGGCGGCGCGGCGCGAAGTCTCGCGCGACTTGTAGTTTCTGAATTCGATTTGCGAACCCGCCTGCAGGAGAAATTCCGGGCGACGCAGAACGGTGTTGTCCTGCAGGACACAGCCGTAACGTATCGCTTTTTTGAGGTGGGTGCGGTTGCTGTCGGGAAACTGCTTTTCCAGAGCCTCGAGAAGGGTGATATTTTCGGTGACGGTGATTTTCATTGTGCTGCGCTGAAGCCCCTACAACTTAATCTCCTCCCCGTTCCTGTCCAAAAACCTGTATTCCAGAAAACCCAACGAATTGCTTGCGTTCAGACGAATCCAACGGCGGTAGAGTTTCCACCATTTACGCTGATATTTCCTCCAGCCGCGCACCATATAGGCATGCACGTAAGGGCTCAGCAAAATCGAGAAATCGCGGGCGTTGGTGTCCTTTATCAAAAACTCCACATCGCGCTCGATGTCGTCCACCACACACACGCTGGGACGGATTTGCCCCGTGCCTCCGCAGGCCGGACACACTTCCATAACGTCCACCTGCGTTTGGGGACGCACCCTCTGCCGCGTAATCTGAATCAAGCCGAATTTGGTGGGCGGCAATACCGTGTGGCGCGAAGGGTCTTTTTCCATGGCCTTCACCATGGCGTCGAAGAGAATCTTGCGGTTCTGCGCCTCGCGTTGGTCTATGAAATCCACAATCACGATACCGCCCATATCGCGCAGACGCACTTGACGGGCAATTTCGGCCGCCGCCTCGAGGTTCACCGTCAGCGAATTGGCTTCCTGACTTTGCTCGGCGTTGACCCTGTGGCCGCTGTTCACGTCGATGACGTGCATGGCCTCGGTATGTTCTATCACGAGATAGGCCCCGCCCCTGCGGATATTCACTACCTTTCCGAAGGAGGCCTTGATTTGCTTGGAAATCCCGAAATGGTCGAAAATAGGCTCGCGGTCTTTGTAGAGCTTGACGATGCCTTTCTTCTGCGGCGCAATCACGCCCACATAGGAGCGGATTTCTTCGTAAATATCCTCGTTGTTGGTGATAATCTGGTCGAAATCGTTGCTCAGGAAGTCGCGCAGGATGCTCACCGCCTTGTCCATTTCGCTGCACACCTTGACGGGCGGTTTGGCGTTGAGAAGATGCGTGCGCACCTGCTCCCATTTGTGCAGGAGGGAATCGAGGTCGGCATGCAGTTCGGCCGCGCTCTTGCCCTCGGCCACGGTGCGGATGATGACGCCGAAATTGCGAGGCCGCACGCTCTGTATGAGGTTGCGCAGACGGGAACGTTCCTCCGCGCCTTTTATCTTTTGCGAAATCGAGATTTTATTCGAGAAGGGAATCAGCACCACATAGCGTCCGGCAAACGAAATCTCGGAAGTGAGGCGCGGGCCCTTGGTGGAAATGGGTTCCTTGGTAACCTGCACCAGAATGGGCTGGTTCTGCCGCAAAACCGACGATATTTTCTCGGTCTTGGCAAGGTCTTCCTTGAGTTTCTCCCCGGATATGTCGAGATGCGCCGCATCGCCTTTCATGCCCGCTTCCGTGAAGCGCTGCATGGAGTGGAACTGCGGCCCCAAATCGAGAAAGTGCAGGAAGCCTTCCTTGTCGGAATCCACGTCCACGAAAGCGGCGTTGAGCCCCGGCATCACCTTCCTGACACGCCCCAAAAACACATCGCCCACCGCATGCCTGTTGTTGTTCTTTTCGCGGTGCAACTCCACCAAAGCCTTGTCTTCCAGTAAGGCTATCACCACCTCCTCGGGGGCGAAATTTACTATGAGTTCTTTATTCACAACCGTATCTTAAAAACGACAAATAGAGGTTCCGCCTACGGCGGAACCTCTATCAAACAAGCCTCAGCTTTAAAACCGTATTATTTTACGGAAGTGCGCACGGCTACCATGAAAGGCTTGGCCGGCTTGAAAGCGGGAATGTTGTGGGCGGGAACCGTCATCGACTTGCCCTTGGTGATGTTGCGGGCGGTCTTCTGAGCGCGGTGCTTGATGATGAAGCTACCGAAACCACGCAGGTACACGTTGTGTCCCTTAACCATGTTTTCCTTGATCACTTCCATGAGGGTTTCCACGGTAGCCAGTACGGTAACCTTTTCAATTCCGGTCTTGTTGGCGATTTCAGCCACTACTTCTGCTTTTGTCATATCTTTTCTCGTTTTTTTAATTAAACTTTCTTTACCTCCGCGGGGAAACATCTCCCCTTGCCGAAAGGCAGGCAAAGGTAATATTTTTTTTACATTTGTGGTATTGTTAATTTGATAATTGTGTCGTTCTCGTCCAAACTTTTGCTTTGGTACGGCGAAAACCGCCGCACACTACCTTGGAGGGGGATTTCCGACCCGTATAAAATCTGGCTTTCGGAAATTATCCTGCAACAGACCCGTATTGTGCAGGGAGAGCCCTATTACCTTCGTTTTGTGGAACATTACCCCACCGTGAAGCATCTCGCCGACGCCTCGGAAGAGGAGGTCTTGAAATTATGGCAGGGGCTGGGCTATTATTCGCGGGCGAGAAATCTGCACAAGGCGGCGCAGGTGGTGAGGGACGAATACGGCGGGGTATTTCCTTCGAACTACGGGCAAATCCGCGCCCTGCCCGGCGTGGGCGACTATACGGCGGCGGCCATCGCTTCGTTTGCCTTCAACCTCCCCTACCCTGTGGTGGACGGGAATGTAATCCGTTTCATGACGCGGTTGGAGGGGATTTTCGAGGAAGCCGCGAGCCCCGCCTGCCGCAAAAGAATACTGGAAATTCTCAAGGAGCGTATGGATGTGCGGCAGGCGGGGATCTTCAATCAGGCGCTCATGGAGTTCGGTGCCTTGGCCTGCACGCCGCAGAACCCGCTGTGCAAGAAAGACCCCAAGGCTTGTCCCTTTGGGGGCGATTGCTACGCGCTGGCGCACGATGTGGCGAGCGAGCTGCCTGTAAAGAAGCGGCGGGAGGTGCTGCCCGTGGTGAACCTCCACTATCTCTATTTAGAGGAAAAGGGCTGCGTGTGGGTGCATAAACGCGGCTACGACGACCTATGGCGGGGGATGTACGATTTGCCCGTGTGGGAGGCGGCGGAGGCTCAGAATTCGGGGGGCTGCGGAGAGGCCGCCGAACCTGTGGCGGGTCTGACGTTGCTCAGGGAATACCGGCAGACGCTGAGCCACCGCCGCCTCCACGTGTTCTTCTATAAGGTGCAGGCGGGCAGCCCGCTCGCCACACGGATAGGGAAAAACGGGGACTATCGGAAAGTGGACAAAAAGACGCTTTCACAACTTGCTGTGCCTAAAAACATTGCAACTTTTTTTCGCGATTTTAACATTTTTTAACAAAAAAACCTTCGATAAAAACGGAGCCTATACGTTATAAGGGGTGAATTTAAAACCCTAAAATTATGAGTGGAGTAAACAAAGTAATCTTGGTGGGCAACCTCGGCAAAGACCCCGAGGTATTCACCTTTGAAAACGGAAACAAGAAAGTTCGCTTGGCGGTTGCCACCACCGAGACGTTCAGGAACAGGAACGGAGAACGTGCCGAACACACCGAATGGCACTGGGTAGTGCTTTATCGGGGCCTGGCCGAAATTGCCGAGAAGTAC
Organism: uncultured Bacteroidales bacterium; assembly: GCA_947176325.1. GTDB lineage: Bacteria > Bacteroidota > Bacteroidia > Bacteroidales > P3 > Pullibacteroides. The sequence continues at coordinate 4,922 of CAMWQD010000102.1, forward strand.
CTCAAGAAAGGTAATCAGGTGTATATCGAGGGGCGGCTCCGTCTGCGGTCGTGGAACGAGGGTTCTCACAAACGCTATGCCACCGAGATTGAGGCACAGGACATGACCATGCTCGGGGGTGCGAACGGCAAGAAGGACGAGAAACCCGCCGTTCTGCAGGGCACGGAAGCCATTCCGCAGGTGCCGGCGAAACTCGAGGACGAGCCGGAGTATAACCCGCAGGACGACAACCTGCCGTTCTA
>CAMWQD010000103.1 GCA_947176325.1 uncultured Bacteroidales bacterium
TTCGCGGCGAGAACATCTATCTCCGTGGCTTCGGTAGTTTCATTATCAAACAAAGGGCCAAGAAAACCGGGCAAAACATCACCAAGAGAAAGAGCATCGTGATCCCCGCCCACAAGATTCCGGCTTTCAAACCGGCCAAGCCCTTTAAGGAAGAAGTGAAGAAAAAATTAAAAGTTAGATAAGATGCCTAGCGGAAAGAAACGTAAAAGACATAAGATGGCGATGCACAAACGCAAAAAACGTTTGCGCAAGAATCGTCATAAGAACAAATAGTCCCTAGGATTATTTATATGGTCGGGAAAGAGGCCTGCACAGGTGCAGGCCTCTTTTTTTTGTAGTTTGGAAAATATTACTACATTTGCAGTATACTATTTCACTAATACAGTAGTGAAATAAAAGCAAAACAATTAATACATATAGAATTATGATTACAATCAAGAACATGAGTTTCCGCTACGGAAAGCACCGCATGGTGTTCGACCGCCTGAACATGGAAATGAAAGCGGGCTATATCTACGGGCTCTTGGGTGAGAACGGCGTGGGCAAGACCACCCTGCTGCGTCTGTTGGCCGGCCTGCGTTTCCCCACCCAAGGAAGCGTGGAAGTGCTGGGCTTCACCCCCTCCCAACGCCGCACCGAATTCTTGAGCGACCTCTATTATCTTCCCGAGGTGATTGACGTGGTGCCCCTGAGCATGAACGAATATGTGAAACGCTACGCCCCCTTCTACCCTCGTTTCGATTACGACAAGTTCAATTACTATTTGGAAGAGTGGAACATAGACCCCGCCCAAAAGTTGTCGCAATCTTCGCACGGCCAACAGAAAAAGGCCATGATGAGTTTCGCCCTGGCCTGCAACACGCGGCTTCTGCTGCTCGACGAACCCACCAACGGCATGGACATTCCCTCCAAGGGCATCTTCCGCCGTCTTTTGGCGCAGGCCTCCGACGACGACAAATGTTTTGTGGTGTCTACCCATCAGGTGCGCGACTTGGAAAATCTCATCGACCCTATCCTCATTCTCGAAAAGAATCAAGTGCTGCTCAACAACACCGTTGAGGAAATCACCAAGAAACTTTGGTTCGGGGTCAAGAGCGAGAAATCCGACCACGACCTCTATCGCGAGGAATGCATAGGGGGCTATGCGGTGGTGGACTACAACGACCGTCACGAAGAAAGTCATCTGAATATAGAGATGCTTTTCAACGCCGCCATTCAGAACAAATCGCTCTTCAAGCGGATGTTCATCGAGGAACAACAGGTTCCCCATTCGGACTTTTCCGAAGAGATGCGGCAGAAGCTCTACAAGGATCACGAATAAAATCACGGAAGAAACTCCTTAAAAATCATCATTATGAACAACATAATTTCTTTAAGACGTGTAGGTTTGTTGCTCTGCAACGAATTCCGCAAAAACGGAAAGACCTATATTATATTCATCTCGATATTGGCCGGAATGTATATTCTGGCGGGAATCTTCGGCGGTATCGTCGGTCTGAAAAGCATAACCGGCACCCAATATATCGCGGCACTGACCGTCCTGTTGCCTTTCGTTATCTACAAGGATCTCTTCCACCCCGTGAAAGGATTGAACGCCACGCTTCTGCCGGCAAGCAACGAGGAAAAATATCTCACGGCCTTTTTGCAATGCGCGGTGATTTTTCCTTTGGGTATGATTTTTGGCTTTTGGTTGCTGACTGTGTTGAGTGCGCTTCTGACCGGTCATAATGACTTGATATGGAATGTAGGAATCCTTTTCGTGGATAGAAACAGCAGCTACGGTTCATTCAGCCTCGGCTTCTTCGATTCGTGGTTTTGGCAGATTGTGGCCTGTCAAAGTTTTTCTCTGTGGGCGGTGCATTTCTTCAAGACCAAGAAATTCTGGAGAGCCGTTCTGACGTGGTTCTGCATCTGTTTCGTGCTTCTGACTATCGGAAGCATCACCGCCTTCCGTATCATCATGTGGCAGAACGACGGCATGGGCTTTGACTTTGCCGGCAGCACACGGTTCGCGCATATTCTCCATATATTCTTCGCCATTCTCCTGCCTATCGGCTTTTGGGTATGGGGCTACCGCAAGATGAGGAAACAACAGTTTTAAAAGTAAACATCATGGAATTTAAATCAGATAAGGCCATTTACGAGCAGATTGCGGAATATGTCTGCGAAAAGGTATTGCGCGGGGAGTGGAAAGATGAGGAAAGGATGCCTTCCGTGCGCGAATTTGCCGTGAGCCTTACCGTCAATCCCAATACGGTGATGCGCGCCTACGAGCACTTGGAACGCCACGGAATCATCTACAGCAAGCGGGGCATCGGCTTTTCGATAGGTGCGGACAGCCGGCAGAAAGCCGCCGTACTGATGCGCGAGGATTTCCTCAAGAGCGTTCCGGCTTTCGTTTCGCGCATGAAGCTGTTGGGCATCGATTTCAAGGACTTGGAGCGATATGCTTGAAAATAATAGAAATTTTCTGTCTTGCAAATTTTATTAATATATTTGTAAAAAGTTTTTTTTGAATTTTGAGGTATGAAAAGATTTTGCAAGTATATGGAACGCCTGTTGCTTGCAGGCGTGCTGGCGATGGGAATGTTCTGCGGGGCGTTTGGCCAGACGGGAAAGATTGCGGGGAGCGTGCGCGAAGCGGAGAACGGAAAACCCATGCCCTTCGCCAACGTGGTGTTGGTGAAGGCATCCGACAGTTCGCAGGTGCTGGGGCTCGCCTCCAACGACAGCGGCGCGTTCCTCTTTAAACGCATTCCCACAGGCACCTATTTCGTGCAGGTATCGGTTTTGGGCTATCACCCCAACAATTCCGAAATCTTTACGATAGATGCCGCCCATACCGACATATCGCTCAAACCGATAGCGCTCACCTCGCAGGCCGTGCAGCTCGATGCCGTGGTGGTGCGCGCCAAACGCCCCGTCATGGAGATGAAACCCGGAAAAATCACCATGAACGTATCGCAAAGCCTTGCCAGTCAAGCCGACAACGCTTTCGAAATGCTCAAGAAATTTCCCGGCGTCACCATCGACAAAGACGACAATATCTCGCTCAACGGACGGGGCGGCGTATTGGTGCTTATCAACGACCGAGACCCGCACTTGGGCGGGCAGAACCTCGCCAACTACCTGCGCGGCATGCCCGGCAACAACATCGAGAAAATCGAGGTGATGAACAATCCCTCTTCCAAATACGATGCCGAGGGAACGGGCGGCATCATCAACATCAAGACCGTGCGTAGCCAAGCTTCGGGCTTTTCGGGTTCGGTGACCGCAGGGGTCGGCTACGACAAACTCTTTGACGGCAACGGGGGCTTCGACCTCAACTACCGCCACGAGAAATTCACGGTCTATGCCAACGCCTCCGTCTATCAGTGGAAGAACGTCAATTATATATACACCCGCACCGACTATGCCGACGGAAGCCTCTTGGAAACAAACGGCGCGGGAAACGAACGCAAGACCCCTGTATCGCTCAACCGCGGTTTCTCCATTTTCGGAGAGGGAGGCATCGACTACTACCCGACCAAACAGGATGTGCTGAGCCTAAGTTACAACGGGGACAGTTATTCCGGGGGAAACACTTTCGACAACTGTTTCAGTCGTTTCCACCCGCAGACCGACAGCAATTCGGTGCTGTATTCTTTCGGGCAGAAAGCGCAAACCAGTTGGTCGGGACAAAGCCACGACGCAAACCTGAACTACGAACACACCTTCGACACGGTCTTCAACCGCAAGCTCACGCTCAACTTCGACTATCTGCGCAATCTTTCCTTTAAGGACGGAACCGTCACGGCTTCGTATTTCTCGGGAGATTTCGCCAACCCGCTCTACCACGAATCCTATTATAGCGCACAACCTTTCACGTCCAACATCTATACGTTCAAAGCCGACTACGAGCATCCTTTCTCCGACCGCACCACGCTCGAAGCCGGCCTCAAGTTCAGTTATGTGGACAACGACACCCGCAACACCTACCGGGACACGCTCGGCACCTTGCGCGACCACTTCCTCTACGACGAAATGATCGGCGCGGCCTATATCATGGTGAACCACACCTTCAAGACAAAGACTTCGCTACAGGTGGGGCTGCGTGCCGAATACACACATACGAAGGGCAACAACGTGAGCATGGATTCGGTGACCCGCCGCGCCTACATCCGCCCCTTTCCCAATATCACCATCAGTCATCCCATCGACCCGAAAAACACGCTGAGCCTGTCGTACCGCTACCGTCTGAGCCGTCCCGACTACGAAAGCCTCAATCCGTTCTTCGTGCGCAACTCCGCCACGAGCTACTATTGCGGCAATCCCTATCTCAATCCGCAGTATTCGCACGACCTGTCGTTAAGCTATTCGTTCAACTATAAGTTTTTCGCCACAATAAGCTATCTGCATACCGACGATGCCTACAGCCGCGTGTCTGTTTTCGAATCTATAAATCAAATCACTATGCCTGTGAATGTGGGCAAGCGCGACCAAGTGACGGCCAACCTCAGCACCAACCTCACGTTTTTTAAGATTTGGAGGTTGATGGTGAATGTGGGCGGCAATTACGGGCGTTCGCAGACCACCTACGAGGGCAGGCCGGTGACAAGCACGATTTTCGAGGGCAATTATTGGTTGAGCACCGAGGTGGACGCGCACAAGCAGGTGACTTTGTCTTTGTGGTCGTGGGGACAGATGCCGTCGAAGGAGGAATTCAAGAGAAGATATGCCCAAGTGGGCGGCGGCGTGGGCATCAAGGCGTTTTTCTTCAACAAGACCCTCACGCTTTCGGCCAATGTGGACGGTTCGTTCCTGCCTTATATCAGCACCGCGTCCTATCCCGATGCTCGCGGCGGATATAACAGCGACTACAGCCATTATGACTGGAACCGCGTGCGGGGCAATCTGCGTATCACCTATCGTTTCGGCAATAACAAGATGATGAACCGTGCGCCGAGGCAGAAGAGCGAGAACGAGGAGGCGTCGCGTATCAGCAGCGGGGGCGGGAAGTAGAAGATTGCTGTTGGCTCTGCTCTCGGCTTTTTGTACCTTTGTCCCTTATGCGCAAGCGGGAAGTGATATATAAGGGACTTTTGGCGGTCGTGCTGGGTATGGCGGCTCTGTGCTCGGCACACGGGCAGAGCGTCGACAGCAC
>CAMWQD010000104.1 GCA_947176325.1 uncultured Bacteroidales bacterium
CAAACACTATGAGAGACGAAATCAAAGAATACGAAGCGGTGCAGCAAGCCGCGATGAAGTTTGTGAAAAGCGTGGCCGAGGGCAACAGCGCGCATGCCAAGACCCTCTTTACCGACGATGCCGTGTTGTTCGGCATGCTCGACGGGGTTCTGGAACACGGTTCCATTCAACAGTTCTATCACAATGTGGATACCGTGGGTGCCGGCAGCGATTTCAAGGCGCGTGTGGATGTGCTCGCCGTGGAAGAAACGGTGGCGGTGGTGCGTGTATTGGAAGAAAAATGGGGTGGCCGCATCGACTTCACCGATTTCCTGCTCCTGCTCAAACTCAACGGCGAGTGGAAATGCGTGGCCAAAGCCTATAACCAAAACTCCAATACCATAAAGAAATGAAAAAATTAACCTTTGTAATCCTTATCACTATGGCACTTTCAAGCTGCTGCGGCACCAACAAATGCGATACAGCCGCCAACGCACCCCAAACGGAAAACTTCGGCCTCTCCGCCGAACAGATGACGGCTCTGCTCCGTCCTGTGGAACTTTATATCGAAAGTGGCATAAAAGGCAACAGCGAAGCCGCCCGCAAGGCCTTCGCCCCGCTCGCCACGATTTCTCACATGGAGGGAGACACACTCATCACCCTGCCCATACAGGCACTCTACGACTATTACGACACCACCGGCGCACAGGAATGTTCCTATGAACTGACCGCATGTAGCGTAGCCAACGATGTGGCGATGATACGTATCGAATCCGTTTTCGGACAAGCCCGCTTCACCGATATGTTCACCTTGCTCAAAGTGGGTTCGGAATGGCAGATTGTAAGCAAAATCTTTACCGTAAAATGAAAGTTCTCGTTATCAACGGAAGCCCGCATCTGAACGGTTGCACCGACCGCGCGCTTCGGGAAGTGGAAAACACCCTGCACGAAAACGGGGTGGAGACGGAGCGCGTGGAAGTAGGAAATATCGCGGTGCGCGGCTGTGTCGGCTGTAATTTTTGCAGTGAACACAGGCGTTGTGTGTTCAACGACTTGGTGAACGAAACGGCGCCCAAATTCGCCGAAGCCGCCGGTTTGCTTGTCGGAAGCCCGGTCTATTACGCCGGTGCCAACGGGCAGTTGCTCGCTTTCCTCGACCGTCTGTTTTACAGCACTTCCGGGGCTTTCGACAAGGCGATGAAAGTGGGCGCGGCGGTGGTTTCCTCCCGTCGTGCGGGCTCCACCTCCGCCTTCGATGAGATAAACAAGTATTTCGGCATCAGCGCCATGCCTGTGGTTTCCAGCACCTATTGGAACGAAGTGCACGGTTTTACGGCACAAGATGTGGAAGCCGACTTGGAAGGCTTGCAGACGATGCGCAACCTCGGCAAAAACATGGCTTTCATGATGAAGGCCATCGAAGCCGCCGCCCAAGAAAAAGGCCTCCCCTCCCAAGAACGGGGCACCTTCACCCACTTCCTGTCCACCCGCTAAATATCATTTTCTTCATAGACACCGACGGGGCAGACACGTGCTCCGCCGGTGCTTGTTTTTTAACGGATTCCCGAAGGGTTTCAATGTAATCCAAATTTCCCGTACATTTGTAGACGTTACAATAGAACCCCTATGCCCTACTTCACCCACCTGCACCTGCACACCCGCTATTCGGTTTTGGACGGCGCCTCCAAAATCTCCGACCTCATGAAGAAGGCCAAGGCTTTCGGCATGGATGCCATGGCCATTACCGACCACGGCAATATGTATGGGGTTATGGAGTTCGTCACCGAGGCCAAGAAAGCGGGAATCAAGCCTATTGTGGGCTGCGAGGTGTATGTGGCGCCCAAAAGCCGTTTTGAAAAGGTAGGGGGCGAGGGCAAGAACAGCTATCACCTCATCCTGTTGGCAAAAAATCCCACAGGCTACCACAACTTGGTGAAACTCTGCTCGTTCAGTCAGCGCAAGGAAGCCTTCTACTACAAACCCCGCATCGACCACGAGCTGCTTCAGCAATATCACGAAGGGCTTATCTGCTGCTCGGCCTGTTTGGGGGGCGAGGTGCCGCAGGCCATCATGAGCGGCGAAGACAACTGGCTAAGGGAAACTATCGAATTCTATCACAACCTCTTCGGCGAGGATTATTATTTGGAGATGCAGATGCACGGGCACCCTCAGCAAATGGAGGTGAACAAGCGTCTGGCCGAAATCGCCGCCGAACATAACATCAAGTGCATCGCCACCAACGACGTGCATTTTGTGGAAGCCGAACACTACGAGGCGCACAAGGTGCTTATCTGCCTCAACACAGGGCATAAGCTCAACGAAGAGACCAAAATGGTCTATACGGGGCAGGAATATTTCAAGAGCGGGGACGAAATGGCGGCATTGTTTCCCGACCACCCCGAATACTTGGAAAACACGCGCGAAATCACCGAAAAGGTGGAGACCTACGAGCTCACGCACGAGATTCTTCTTCCCAAATTCACGCTTCCCGAGCCTTTCGTTTCCGAAATGGAATACCTGCGCCACCTCACCTACGAGGGGGCGAAAAAGCGCTACGGCGAGGATTTCGAGAAAGACGAAAACATCAAGGAACGAATTGATTTCGAGCTTGGCACTATCGAGCGTATGGGTTTCCCCGGCTACTTCCTCATTGTGTGGGACTTTATTCGGAAAGCGCGTGAAATGGGGGTTTTAGTGGGGCCGGGGCGTGGGTCGGCCGCAGGTTCGGCCATTGCCTACTGCATCGGCATCACCAACGTGGATCCTATCAAATACGACTTGCTTTTCGAGCGTTTCCTAAACCCCGGACGTATCTCCATGCCCGATATCGATGTGGATTTCGATGATATAGGGCGGGAAAGGGTGATTGAATACGTAAAGGACAAATACGGTTCGGAAAGGGTTTCCCAAATCATCACCTACGGCACCATGGCCGCCAAATCGTCTATCAAGGACGCGGCGCGGGTGCTCGACTTGCCTTTGCCCGAATCGAACCGCTTGGCGGGCTTGGTTCCCGATACGCCCAATATCTCGTTGGAAAAGGCGTTCAAGGAAGTGCCCCAGCTGCAGGAGGAAATGGAGAAAAACCCCAACGAGCTGGTGCGGAAGACCCTCAAATACGCCCGCGAGCTGGAGGGTTGCATCCGCAGTGTGGGCGTGCATGCCTGCGGCATGATCATCGCCCCCGAAGACTTGGTGGAATATGTGCCTACGGGCGTTTCCAAAGACTCCGAAATGCCTGTCACCCAATACGAAGGCACGTATGTGGAATCGGTGGGTCTGCTCAAGATGGACTTTCTGGGGCTCAAGACCCTCACCATCATCAAGGACGCTTTGGACAACATCCGCCTGCGCCACGGCATAGACATCGACATAGACCACATTCCCTTGGACGACGCGGCCACCTACGACCTCTTCGGGCGGGGCGAAACCAACGGCATCTTCCAGTTTGAATCGGACGGCATGAAGAAATACATGCGCGACCTCAAGCCCAACCGTCTGGAAGACATCATCGCCATGAACGCCCTCTACCGCCCGGGGCCCATGAAATATATCCCGCAGTTCATCGACCGCAAGTTCGGACGCGAAAAAATCGCCTACGATATTCCCGACATGGAGGAATATCTCAAGGATACCTACGGAATCACGGTATATCAGGAGCAGGTGATGTTGCTCTCGCAGAAACTGGCCGATTTCAGCAAGTCGGATGCCGACACGCTCCGCAAGGCAATGGGTAAGAAGAAATTGGATGTGTTGGCCAAGATGAAGACCCACTTCATGGAGGGTTGCGAAAAACATCAGTATTCCGCCGAGATATGCGAAAAAATATGGACGGACTGGGAGGATTTCGCCTCCTATGCGTTCAATAAGTCGCATGCCACCTGCTATGCGTGGGTGGCCTATCAGACGGCCTATCTGAAAGCGCACTACCCTGCCGAATTCATGGCGTCGGTGTTGACGAACAACCTCAGCGACATCACCAAGATATCCTTTTATATGGAGGAATGCCGCCGCATGAAAATCAACATTCTCGGCCCCGACGTCAACGAAAGTTTCACCGGCTTCACGGTGAACAAGGACGGCGCTATCCGTTTCGGGTTGAGCGGCATCAAGAACGTGGGGACGGCGGTGGTGGATCTTTTGGTGAAGGAACGCAACGAGAACGGCCCGTATAAGGATGTGATGAATTTTGTGCAACGCAGCGACTTGCGGGCGCTGAACCGCCGTTGTATGGAATCGTTGGTGAAGGCGGGCGGCTTCGACGGGCTGGGCGGCATCACACGGGCGGCTTTCTTTGCGCGGCAAAAGCCCGACGGCCCCGACTTCATCGACAAGCTTCTGCAATACGCATCACAGTATCAACGCAATAAAAACTCCTCTCAAACCGACTTGTTCGGCGAGGCGCAGAGCGACGAAGTGGCCGAAATCGATATTCCCGACACCACGCCTTGGTCGGCTATCGAGCAGCTCAACAACGAGAAAGAGGTGGTGGGTATGTTTATTTCGGGACACCCCTTGCAGACCTATCAGCTGGAGTTAGACACTTTCTCCAATACGAACCTCGGGGTGTTGTCGCATCAGGAAAATTGGGAGAAACTCAAGAACCGCAAGCTGGAATTCGGGGCGGTGGTGACTTCCGCCCGCGAGCTGATGACCAAGACGGGCAAGCCCTACGGACGCTTCATGCTGGAAGACTTCAACGAGTCTTTCGAATTGGTGCTTTTCGGCGAGGATCACATGCGCTTCAAGGATTTGTTGCGTCCGCAGACGTTTGTGTTCATTTCCGTTGAAATGCGCTACAAGTGGGGGCGCGAACAGAACGGTCTGGAATTGGGCGTGACGAATGTGACGCTTCTCCATGAACTGATGGACAAGCGCGCCAAGATAGTGAACATAGATTTTGATTTGTCCGACCTCTCGCCCGCCTTCACCGAAAAAATCGGCACACTCTGCAAGGAATATCAGCTCACCGACAAGGTGTCGCAGAAAGGTGCGGCCGTGAACTTCCGCGTGCGCGACCCCAAAAGTTCCCTGCACCTGAACATGCCGCTCAACAAACACGTCCGCGCCTCGGAGTTCATCCCCGCCCTGCGCAGTTCGGGCCTCACCTTCGAAATAAAATTG
>CAMWQD010000105.1 GCA_947176325.1 uncultured Bacteroidales bacterium
GCAACGCCGGCACCGCTGGTGCGCACCGAAAGTATGCAATCCTCCCTCGCCGCCGCCAACGTTCCCGCCTTGACCATTTCGGCGAAGACAATTTTTCCCGACGACATTCAGGAAACTTTCGACAAACGTTTTCCAAAAGCCGAAAGAATCAAATATTTCCGCGACACCAACACCGACTATCGCGCCGTCTTCATCAATTTCGGACAGAAAGCCGAAGCCGTGTTCCTGCACGACGGCACCCATATCACCACCGCTTTGTTTTTCGGCAAAAAGGACATTTCCTATCCTATCCGACAATACATAGAAAGTCAGCCGAACAAGCCTAAATTCGTAACCGGCAAGCGTGTGGTTTACGAATCGCGCTACCGTCAGCGTTTCACCGCCGCCGAAAAACCGCAGAACTACTACGAAGTGGTGGTGTGGGAGAAAAACAAGGATAAATCGCGCGACTACTATCTGTTGCGCTTCGACCATAAAGGCCATTTCATTTCTTCGACACCATACGATTATGTGGGTTCGCGATAGAATTTTCACCATACTTCTCAAAAGCACGCTGTGCCTGCTTCTGGCGGTTGTCGCGGCCCCCGTCCTGAAGGCGCAGGGTTTTCAGGGAGACTCCATCGTCACCATACCCGGAAGACCCGGCATATACCGTCTTATCGGCCACGTGAAAATCGTGCACGCGGGCAACACCATTCTCAGCAATTTCGCCGACTACGAACAGGCCACCGGTTCGTGCCAGGCCTACGGAGACTTGCGAATCCGCACCCGCGACGGCGTGCGTATCACGGGCGACGTGCTCGACTACAACGGCCGCACGGGCTCGTATGTGGTGGACGGAAACGTGGTGCTCGACGACGGACGGATGACGATGAAAACCCCCTCCCTGCGCTTCGAGGGCCGCGACAACACGGCACACTACACACAAGGCGGCGAGATGATTTCGGGACAGACCACCATGACCTCGCAAAGCGGTTACTACGAAAGCAAGAAAGAGCTCTTTCATTGTTTCGGCAATGTGGTGATTGTCAATCCCGACTACACCATTTGGACAGACACCCTGCATTACAGTCAGACTTCGGTGACGCAATTCCAAGGCAACACCAACATCGAGACCACTTCCTACTATATGTTCGGACGCAAAGGCTGGTTCGACCAGGAGGGAGAGCGGGTGAGCCTGCAACACGACGCCTATGTCAAGAACCGGCAGTCGCAGATTCTCTACGGCGACAGCATCTACTACAATCTCGCCCTGCAGGATGGACAGGCTTTCCGCAACGTGCTTCTGCTGGATACGGCGCGGGGTTGCTGCATCCGCAGCGAATATGCCCGCAACAGCGAAACCGACGGGGAGGCCTTGTTCACGCAGTCGCCCCACGGACTGATGATAGAGGGCGACACGATTTTCGTATCGGGCGACACCCTGTATATGACCTACGATTCCGCCCGCACCATGAAGGAAATCTTCGCCTACCACCACGTCAAGATTTTCCGCGAGGATATGCAGGCGGTATGCGATTCGTTGGTCTATCATCACCGCGATTCGGTTATGTATATGTATCGCGAACCCATGCTGTGGCTGCAAGATTACCAGCTCGATGCCGACACCGTGAAGCTGTGGCTGAGCGGCAACAAACCCTACAAGGCTTTGGCGCGCAACAACGTGTTCATCGTGAGCGAGGTTTCGGCTTCGCAAGGCTATTACAACCAAGTGAAGGGCCGCTTCATGTGGGGATATTTCGACGACAGCGCGCATTTCCGCACGGCGCACGTGCACACCAAGGCGCAGTCGATTTATTATGTATTGGACGACGAAAACGCCCTTATAGGCGTGAACAAGACCGAGAGCGAAAGCCTCAAGATGTATTTCCAAAACAACGAGATAGAGGGTGTGAACCTCATCAAGCCCGTTTCGAGCACACTCTTTCAAGTGGAAGAACTTACCCAACGCCAAAGGCTCCTCCAAGGTTTCCGCTGGAAACCTTTCCGTCGCCCCCGCTCCAAATTCGACCTTTCGGAAAAATGGTAGGCGGCCGGCGCTTTCATTTTCCCAAAATCCTTACCTTTGCTCCCTATGCTCAAAAAAGAAATACCCAATATACTGACGCTTTGCAATCTGCTATGCGGATGCGCGTCGGTGGTGTGCACCTTCTCTTCCAATCTTTATTGGGCTTCGTGGTTCATAGGCATCGCCGCCGTCTTCGATTTGTTCGACGGCATGGTGGCGCGTATGCTCCGCGTGTCGGGAACTATGGGCACACAACTCGATTCGTTGGCCGATGTGGTGAGTTTCGGTGTGGCGCCCGCCGCCATCGCCTACAATATGCTCCGTAGCCAACTGCTCATGCCGAATGCGGTTTGTTTCATCGTGTTCATCATGGCCGCCGCTTCGGCCTACCGCCTGGCCCGTTTCAACACCGACCCCGCGCAGAAAGGAGCCTTTTTCGGAATGCCCACCCCCGCCAACGCCCTGTTTTGGGCGGCGCTCAACCTCTATTGGTTTCGGGAAGGCGTGGTGCTGAACGCCTGGTATCTGTTGGCTTTGGCGCTGTTGATGTCGTTTCTGCTCGTCTGCCGCCTGCGTATGTTCTCGTTCAAGGGCAAGGATTGGTCGTGGAAAGCCAAACGTTTCGTGTATATATACATGATTGTTTCCGTGATACTGCTCTTTGTCTTCGGCAGCCTCGGGTTGGCCGTGGATGTGCTGCTCTATCCCTGTTTCTCGATTTTGCATTTCCGTTTGTCAGAAAATCCCGTGAACCATGAAATTCAGGGCTGAAATCAACGTGATGCCGTTGGAGGCTCTGCTCGACCCGCAGGGAAGGGCTGTGCAAGCTTCCTTGCAGAAAATGGGGCTGGAGGGGATAGGAACCACCCGTGTGGGCAAACGCATCACCTTGGAGGTGGAAGCGTCTTCCGAAAAAGCGGCTTCGGCCACGGTGGAGAAAGCCTGCCGGGAACTGTTGCACAACCCCATTGTGGAAAGCTATGAATTTTCGCTCATCAAGATATAATCATCATAATCTATAACCATGAAAAAAGTATTGTTGATTTTGTGGGGTTCGCTCCTGCTTGCCTTTACCGGCATGGCACAGGAAAACCCCGTGAAATGGAGCTGTTCGGTCAACTATCTGGACGGCGACCAAGCCGAATTGGTCATGAAAGCCGAAGTAGGCGGCGGGTATCACCTCTACTCGCAGTTTATGGACGCGGGCGGTCCTATGCCCACCATGTTCAACTATCCCCAATCCGCCGATTTCAAACTGAAGGGAAAGACCGTCGAAAGCCCCAAGCCGATTGAGGAAATCGATGAAACTTTCGGCACCAAGGTGAGCTTTTTCGCCAAGAACGCCGAATTCCGCCAAAAAATCACCATTCAAAGCGAAAAGGATTTCAAGATTGCCGCCACGGTCGACTATCAGGTGTGCAACGATGAAACCTGCATTCCTTTCTCCGATATTGATTTGAACTTTTCGGTGAAAGGCGTGAAGAAAGCCGTGGCCGAAACCGCTGCCGCCGAGGTGGAAACGCCCGCCGAAGCTTCGGAAACGGTGCAGGAAGAAATCGTAGCGGTGGTGGCCGAAGTTGTTGAAGCCGCCGAAGAACCGGCCTCCGAAAAAGAATCCCTGTGGGGTTTCTTCATTCTGGCTATTCTGGCAGGTCTGGCCGCCGTGTTCACGCCCTGCGTGTTCCCCATGATACCCATGACGGTGTCGTTCTTCATGGATACCGACGAAGGCACCAGCCATAAGGCAGGCATTATCAAGGGAGCCATTTTCACCCTTTCCATCACCTTGATTTATACCTTGATTGGCGGTATCGTGGCCTTGACCAAGAGCGCCGATTTCGCCAACGTGCTCAGCACGCACTGGATTCCCAACCTCATTTTCTTCCTCTTGTTCGTCACCTTCGCCTTCTCGTTCTTCGGTCTGTTCGAAATCACCCTGCCCACGGGTCTTTCCAACAAAATGGACGCGAAAGCCGACAAGGGCGGCTATATCTCGGCCTTCTTCATGGCTGCGGTTCTGTCTATCGTGTCTTTCTCCTGCACGGGGCCTTTCGTAGCCACCCTGCTGGTGGAGGCCGCCATGGGCACGTCGATGCTGAAACCTCTGTTGGGTATGTTCTTCTTCGGCCTGGCTATGGGTCTGCCGTTCTTCATCCTCTCGCTCTTCCCCTCCCTGCTGGCCAAGATGCCCAAGAGCGGCGGTTGGCTCAACTCGGTGAAGGTGGTCTTCGCCTTTATCCTGTTGGCTTTCGGCATGAAGTTCCTGCTCAATATCGACCAAGTCTACGAATTGGGCATCTTTACCCGCGAGGTGTTCATCTCCATTTGGATGGTGATTTTCCTGCTCATGGGTCTCTATCTGTTGGGTAAAATCAAGTTCGCGCACGACTCCGACGTTCCCCATGTAGGCGTGTTCCGCCTTATTCTGGTCATCATTTCCTTCACCTTCGTGCTGTATCTGCTGCCCGGTCTGTTCGGAGCGCCCTTGAAGATGATTTCGCCCCTGTTGCCTCCCACCACCACCCAACAGTTCGATTTGAGCCAAGGCGTGGCCGCATCCCCCGCAACGGGCGAAACCTACGCGGTTTCCGATCAGGAACTGTGCTTCACGCCGCGCCATGCGGATCGTCTGCACCTGCCTTTCCAGCTGAAAGGCTATTTCGACTACGAAGAAGGTCTTGCCTGCGCCAAGGAACAGCAGAAGCCCGTGTTCATCGACTTCAAGGGCCATGCCTGCGCCAACTGCAAGAAAATGGAGAACGAAGTATGGTCGGATCCCCGTGTGCAGGCTTTGCTCAAGAAATATGTGATTGTTGCGATGTATTGCGACGACAAGGGTGAACTCCCCGAAAACGAATGGGTAACCTCCGTCATCGACGGCAAGGTGAAGAAGACCTTGGGCAAGAAGAACAGCGATTTTCAGGTAACGCGCTTCAAGACCAACACGCTTCCCTACTATCACTTGCTCGGCACCGACGGCACGCCGCTGGTGGAAAAGGGCTACGGCTACGACGGCAATGTGGAGGCTTTCATCGCCTACCTGCAGTCCGGCCTGGACGCTTTCAACAAGTAAGAGGTTTTG
>CAMWQD010000106.1 GCA_947176325.1 uncultured Bacteroidales bacterium
CCTCTTGGGAGGCCTTTTTGACAGCAGGAGATTTCGATAGAGCTTCCGAGGCCGCCCCTTGCCCCGCTACATTCGCTCCATTTTCGCGTGTCTCTTCCAACATTTCGAGAATTTCGCGCGCCCGACGCACCACATATTTCGGCATGCCGGCCATTTCGGCGACATGGATACCGAAACTGTGTTCGGAACCTCCTTCCTCGAGAGTGCGCAGAAAAATCACGCGGTCGTCCACCTCCTTCACCTTGACGTGGAAGTTGCGGATATGGGGATAGCGGGCCGCCATTTGATTGAGCTCGTGATAGTGGGTGGCGAACAGAACCTTGCAGCCTTTTCCGGGGGCTTCGTGGAGGTATTCGGCAATGGCGCGGGCAATGGAGATGCCGTCGTAGGTGCTGGTGCCCCGTCCGATTTCATCGAGAAGCACCAGGGAACGTTCAGTTAAATTGTTGATTATATTGGCGGTTTCGTTCATTTCGACCATGAACGTACTTTCGCCCGAAGCGATGTTGTCGCTGGCGCCTACCCGTGTGAATATCTTGTCGACCAAGCCTATACGTGCCGAAACCGCCGGCACGAAGCAGCCCGCCTGCGCCAGAAGCACAATCAGCGCCGTCTGCCGCAACACCGCCGACTTACCCGACATATTGGGGCCGGTAATCATCATAATGTGGCAGCCGTCTTTCGAAAAACGTATGTCGTTCGGCACGTATTCTTTCCCCGATTCCATATTTCTTTCGATGACGGGATGCCGCCCCTGCACAATCTCGAAATCGTAGCTGTCTTCCAATACGGGTCTGTGGTAGTTATACTCGCTCGACACACGTGCAAACGAATTGATAACGTCCATATAAGATAGCGACTGCACCGTATTCTGAATACGTTTTATGTAGGTGCAGCACTCCCGCAAAACCGCTTGATAAAGCGTATTCTCGAGCTCCTCTATTTTCTGCTGGGCGTCCAACACTTTTTCTTCGTAAGTGCGCAGTTCCTGCGTGGTGTATCTTTCGCCCGTGGTGAGGGTCTGTTTACGTATCCATTCGGAGGGCACTTTGTCGCGGTTGGCGCGGGTTACCTCCAGATAATAGCCGTAGACGTTGTTGAAGCCGAGCTTGAGGTTGGCGATGCCGCTTTGTTCGGTTTCTTTTTTCAGTAAATCAGCCAGATATTCTTTTCCCGAGAAGGCAATTTTGCGCAGTTCGTCGAGGTTGGCATCGGCGCCCGGGGCAATTACATTGCCTTTGTTGAACACGGCGGGGGCTTCGGGATGAATCCAGGTGCCTATATACTGCGCCAGTTCGGGGCAGGCGTCCAAGGAGGCGGCGCGGGTGGCGAAGGCTGAAGGTGCGGCGAAGGGGTGCGAGGAAACTTGCGCCACGAGATCCAAGGCGTTCTTGAGTTGCAGCAATTCGCGCGGCTGCACGCGATAGGCGGCCACTTTCGATAAAAGTCTTTCCAAATCGCCCAAAGACGAGAATGTATCGGAAAGAAAGTCAGAATCTTCCGAGTGGTTGGAGAGAAACTCCACGTCGTCGAGGCGGCGGTTTATAGCGCCGATCTCTTTGAGCGGCATCGTCAGAAACCGCCGCAAAAGCCTGGCACCCATAGGTGTACACGTCTTGTTGACCACCGCATAGAGCGAGTCCTGCCGGTTCCCGACCCCTTCGGAAAAGCCTCTGGACGAATCCAATACCTCGAGGTTGCGCACCGTAAAGGCGTCCATCCACACATATTCGCTCTCCTCCACTTTCTGTATCGAGGCGATATGCGATATCTTTTCGTGCTTGCTTTCAGAAAGATAGTAGAGGCAGGACGCGGCGGCGGCCTGTGCGAGAGACAGCTCTTCCACGCCGAAACCCTTGAGCGAATGCGTGCCGAAATGATTGAGCAGCGTTTCGCGGGCGAAAGCGGGTTTGAAAACCCAATCCTCAAACACCGTGATATAGTATCGGTTACCGAATTCCGCGCAGAACCCGTCGCGGTAGGCCTTGGGCATCACCACCTCCGCCGGTGCAAAATCGTCCATGAGTTTGCGGATATATTCCGCCGACCCCTCGGCCACATAAAATTCACCTGTACTGATGTCTAAAAAGGCCGCGCCCATGCCCTGCGCCTTGGAAGCGCCGGAAGCGGAAGCGTTCACCTTGCCGGCATAGGCAAGCGGGCAGATTCCGCAGAGAAAATTGTTTTTTCCTCTTTCCAACAACTTATCGTTGAGAGAGATACCGGGTGTAATGAGCTCGGTGACTCCCCTTTTCACCAATTTCTTGGTCAGCTTGGGGTCTTCCAACTGTTCGCAAATGGCCACTTTCTTGCCCGCCTTCACCAATTTATGAAGATAGGAATCCAGGGCGTGATAGGGAATGCCCGCCAGCTCGACGAAGGTGCCCGCACCGCCGGCCTTGCGCGTAAGCACAATATCGAGGACTTTGGAGGTAAAGACGGCGTCCTGCCCGAAAGTTTCATAGAAGTCCCCCACCCGGAACAGCAGAATTGCATCGGGATGCTTCTGTTTGATTTCGGCGTATTGCCGCATCAAGGGGCTTTCGGCCTTGGCGGTGGCCGTGGCCTTGGGCGAAGATGTCTCTTTCTTGCTCACCATTCGTTTGCTTATTTATTCAACCACACCAAAAGTACGGAAATATCGGCAGGCGACACACCCGGAATGCGCGAAGCCTGGCCGAGCGTGGCCGGACGCAGCCGACCTAACTTTTCCCTCGCCTCAAACGAAAGCGACTTAATGGCCGCGTAGTCGAAATCGGGTTTGAGAGGCAGATTTTCGTATTTCGAAAGCCGGGCGGCGTTTTCCTCCTCCTTTTTTATATAGGAATCGTACTTGATGGAGATTTCAACCTCCTCCCGCAATTCTTCGTAAAAAGCATTGTCGCGATACGTTTTTGTATAGTTCCTGAAGCCCTCGCTCATGGTTTCCAAATCTTCCAAAAACACCTGTGGACGTTGCAGGAGGGCCGATAGAGCCGTTTTCTGTTCCAAAGGCGACGTACCCGATTTTTCCAAATGGGAGTTGGCTTCGTCGGGAGTGATTTTATGCGTTTCCAGATAATTTTTCCAGTGCTCGATATCGTGGTGTTTTAGCTCGAGGCGTTTCATACGTTTTTCGTCCGCAAGACCGAGTTTGTAAGAAAGTGGCGTGAGCCTTTCATCGGCATTGTCCTGCCGTAGAAGAATGCGGTGTTCGGCGCGGGAGGTGAACATACGGTAGGGCTCGTCCACACCCTTGGTGATAAGGTCGTCGATGAGCACACCTATATAGGCCTGCGAGCGGTTCAGGATGAAAGGTTCCTTGCCTTGTAGCTTGAGGTGGGCGTTGATGCCGGCCATGAACCCCTGCCCGGCCGCTTCTTCGTAGCCCGTGGTGCCGTTCACCTGTCCGGCTAAGTAGAGATACGGTATTTCTTTGCTCTCCAAGGTAGCGTGAAGTTGGAGCGGGTCGAAAAAATCGTACTCGATGGCATAGCCGGGGCGGAATACGTTTGCGTTCTCAAAACCCCGTATTTTATGCAAGGCCGCCATTTGGACGTCTTCGGGGAGGGAAGAGGAAAATCCGTTGAGATAATATTCGTGGCTGTCTCGTCCGCAAGGCTCCACAAAAAGCTGGTGACGATCCTTGTCGGCAAAGCGGTCTATCTTGTCTTCGATAGAGGGGCAGTAGCGGGGGCCCCGTCCCTTGATGCGCCCCGCGAACATGGGCGACCTGTCGAAACCCGTGCGGAGAATATCGTGCACCTCGGTATCGGTGTAGGCGATATAGCAGGGCATCTGATTTTCCACTTTCGGGGTGTCGGTGAACGAGAATTTGGAGGGATGTTCATCGCCCTCCTGCACAGGGAGCACCGAAAAATCTATCGTGCGGGCGTCCACACGCACCGGCGTGCCGGTCTTTAAACTTTGCACCCTGATACCGCGCGCCTGCAACTGTTCGCTCAATCCATACGAAGCCGCCTCGCCGATTCGGCCTCCGGCATACGAATGTTCGCCGATATGAATTCTGCCGTTCAGGAAAGTGCCGCTTGTGAGGATAACCGCCCGTGAACGGATTTCGGCTCCGCTCATCGTCTTCACCCCTTGCAGATTTTCGTGTTCGTCGAAAAACAATTCCGTTACGGTGTCTTGCCGCAAATCCAAATTCGGCACCTGTTCCACCACGTGCCGCCACTCGGCCGAAAAACGCCACATATCGCATTGGGCGCGCGGGCTCCACATGGCCGGCCCCTTGGAACGGTTGAGCATACGGAACTGCAAAGTCGACCTGTCGGTCACAATGCCCGAATATCCGCCCATGGCATCAATCTCGCGCACGATTTGACCTTTGGCCACACCGCCCATCGCAGGATTGCACGACATATAGGCCAGGCGGTCTATCTGCATACTCACCAACAGCACGCGGCTCCCCAAATTGGCGGCCGCGGCGGCTGCTTCACAGCCGGCGTGGCCGCCCCCCACTACAATAATGTCATAATTCAATCCCATAATCTACTTCTGTGAAGCATACCCCTCAAAACAAGAGGCAAGCATTTTATCCTCCATTTTATGCATCAAGGCTTCTTCTTTCGGCGTCTTGTCCTTGTATCCCGCCAAGTGCAGAAGCCCGTGCACCAAAACCCGATTCAATTCGTCGATTTGTTTCACGTGAAACAATTTTGCGTTTTCCTTAATACGGGGAACGCTGATATAAATATCACCCGAAAGTCGGTTTTTCTGTTTCGCTCCTTTCACCCCCTCTTCCGCAAACCCAAACCCCTCCCCTGTTAAATCCTGTTCCGAGTAGGCAAAAGTAATAATATCCGTGTACGTATCGTGATTGAGATATTGACGATTTATCTTCAACAGATATTTGTCCGAACAAAAAATATAATTGACCGTGCCGGGCTCGAAACCCAAAGTTTCCAAAACCCGCCGCAAACTTTCGCGGGCGGTTCTGCGTTTCAAAAACGGTACTTTTACATCCTGTTCGTTGAAGGTGATATTTTCCATATAAAATCAATTTTTCGTTTTTAGTGTTTCACGTGAAACATCGCCGTGAAAATTTCGCGCAAACTCTTTCGAGTG
>CAMWQD010000107.1 GCA_947176325.1 uncultured Bacteroidales bacterium
GCGCATGAAGGCGATGATTGACAATAAATAAATTTAGATATGAGGGTTTTAATGTTCGGTTGGGAGTTTCCTCCGCATATTTCGGGAGGCTTGGGCACGGCCTGCTACGGAATGTGCAAGGGATTATTGGCTCAAAACGTAGAGGTGATTTTCGTGGCTCCCACCCTGCATGGCGACGAGGATAAAGGCGTGGCGCATTTGGTCAACGCCTCGGATGTGGAAGTGGATTTGCGTCACCCTCTCTACAAGGAAATTTTCAAGAACCTCACTTATATACAAGCCGGAGCCAACCTTATCCCTTATGTGGGGACAGACCAGTATTTCAGTCTGGAAAAGGCTTTGAAACGCGCTTCGCATTTCGACTCCGAGATATATTCCAAACGCAAGTACGCTTTTTCGGGAGCCTATCGCGCCAACCTGATGGACGAGGTGAACAATCTCGCCATGGTGGCCGTGAAAGTGGCCACGGGTTATGATTTCGATGTGATTCACGCCCACGACTGGCTCACCTACCGCGCGGGCATCGCCGCCAAGAAAGCCAGCGGCAAGCCGCTTGTGATTCATGTGCACGCCACCGAATACGACCGCACCGGCGAAAATGTCAACACCATTGTCTACGGCATCGAGCGCGAAGGTATGCTCGCCGCCGACAAAATCATCACGGTGAGCAACTACACCCGCGAGATTGTCATCAAGCGCTACGGCATAGACCCGGCCAAAGTCACCACCGTATACAACGCCGTGGAGCCCGGGCCCGACAAGGAGCCTATGGACGAGAAGGCGCGCGGCCGCAGGAAGATTGTGACTTTTCTGGGGCGCGTCACCTATCAGAAGGGGCCGGAATACTTTGTGGAGGCCGCGCGCCTGGTTATGGAAAAAGACAAGGATGTGCGTTTCGTCATGGCGGGTTCGGGAGATATGCTGCATACCATCGTGCGCCGTGTGGCGGCCTTGGGCATGGGGCGCCGCTTCAACTTCACCGGTTTTCTGCGCGGTGCCGATGTAGACAGGATGTATGGAATGAGCAGTGTGTATGTGATGCCCTCGGTGTCCGAACCTTTCGGAATTTCGCCCTTGGAGGCCATGCGCTCGAATGTGCCCGTGGTGATTTCCAAACAATCGGGCGTGAGCGAAATCCTCAATCATGCGCTCAAGGTGGATTTTTGGGATGTGGATGCCATGGCCGACGCAATCTACGGACTCCTGCATTATCCCGCGCTTTCGCAGACGTTCGCACGCATGGGTGCGGCCGATGCCCAGCAGCTCAAATGGAGTTCGGCGGCCGAGAAAATCAAACAGGTTTATAAGGAGGCTATATCATGAATACCGTAAGTATCGTTTTCAAGGTGCACCACCCGTTCTATCTCCGCTCGTATCGTTTCTTCGATATAGGGGAGAGGCACAACTACTACGACGACTATCGCAACAAGTATCTGTTGAAGAGGTTTTCGGAGCGCACCTATTATCGGGCCAACGCCATGCTCAACGCCTTGTTGGACAAACATGGCGACAAGTTCGGCTTCTCGTTTGTGTTTACGGGTTGTTCGATGGATCAAATGGAATGGTACATGCCGGAGGTGCTCGACAATTTCAAAAGCCTCATCGCCCGCAAGGGTGTGGAACTTCTGGCCACCGACTACAGCAGCTCCGCCACGGCGATTTTAGACCGGGAATTGTGGAAGAAGCAGGTGAAACTGCACCGTGAGCGTTTGGCCGAAGTGTTCGGACAGAAGCCCTCGGTATTGGCCGGTTCGCATCTTCTCTACGATGACGAAATAGGGGAGAGTGTGGCGCAAATGGGTTTTGCGGGTGTGATGACCGAAGGCTCCAAGCCGGTATTGGGTTGGAAAAGTCCGCACGTGCTCTATTCGCATCCCACTTCCAAATTGAAGATTATCTTGCGGGACGGCACCTTGAGCGAGGATATTTCGCTCCGTTTTTCGGACAGGAACAGCGGTTTCTGGCCTCTCACCGCCGAGAAATTCATCGAGCGGATGCAGGTGGATCGCAAGGTTACGAACGGCAACGACCATATCACCCTCTACATGAATTATGGCGTGTTGGGTGAATTTCAGGATGAGGGAAGCGGTATCTTCGAATTCTTTGAAGCCCTTGTGAACCATATCGTTTCCGATACGGATTATGTATTTGTGAATCCCTCCAAACTTTGCAGCCTGAAGGAAGATTACCCCGCCTTGTATGTGCCTTTCACGGTGTCGAATCTCGACGAGGAAAAGGATCTCACCGCTCTTTACGCCAACGAGTTGCAAAAGGATGTGGTGGAAAATTGGCGTAGGGTCTGCGAGGTGATGCGGGTGTGCGCAGACGAGGAACTGCAAAAGGATTTCCGCTTCCTTATGGGGGTGGAGAACCTCAGTTTCATGTCCACCAAGTATTTCACCACCCGTCCCTCCATCCGCTATCTCAACCCCTACGACTCTCCTTACGATGCTTACATCAATTATATGAATGTCTGGTCCGACTTCTTGGAACGTCTCGAAGCGGCAGGACTGCTAAACGAAAACGGAACTATGAAAAAAGAAGATTTTATCGCCGCTGTAAAGGCTACAGGGCGGGTGGCTTCGGCCAAATTGAAAAAAATGGCGGAAGAAGCCGGAAGCAAGGTGAATGAACTGAAGAACACCAAGGGCAAGGAAGTGGTTGCCAAAAGTAAGGCTGCCTTGGAAAAGGCCAAGAAAGAGGCCATGAAGGTGAGCAAGAAAGTGGCGAAGGCCGCCAAGGACAACGAGACCGTTGCCAAAGGCATGGTGGCCTTGGAAAAGGCTAAGAAAGAGGCTGCCAAGGCGAGCAAGAAAGTGACGAAGGTGGTGAAGGCCACCGTGAAGGAGGTGAAGGCCGAAATGGAGAAGGAGAAGAAAGCCGCGGCCAAGAAAGCGACGGCTGCAAAGAAGACAACGGCTGCGAAGAAGCCGGCGGTAAAGAAGACCGCCGCGGCCACGAAGAAAAAAGCGACCACGACAGCGGCGAAGAAGACCGCCACGACAGCGAAGAAAACGGCTACGGCTGCGAAAAAAACTGCCGCCACAACTCCGAAGAAAGCTGCCGCTTCGACGAAAAAAGCCGCTGCCAAGAAGCCGGCCGCCGCTAAGAAAGCTCCGGCCAAGAAGAAATAAAGGCATGGCAAGAATTCTTTGCATTGAAACGTCCACGGTGAATTGTTCGGTGGCGCTTTCACGCGAAGAAAGCCTTTTCGAACGGCAGTCTTGTGCCGGCAACGATCACGCCGCCAAGATTGCCGTTTTTATCGATGAGGTTTTGCGTGAAGCGGCGCTTCGTCCCGAGGATCTGGACGCGGTGGCGGTGGGCAAGGGCCCGGGTTCCTATACGGGCTTGCGCATCGGTGTGGCTACGGCCAAGGGTTTGGCCTATGCTTTGCAAAAACCGCTTTTGTCGGTGAGCCCTCTGCAGGCTATGGCATGGGAGGCGGTTTCGCGTCTGCGCAAGACGGGCGATGTGCCTGCCGACGCTCTGTTCTGTCCGATGACCGATGCGGGGCGTATGGAGGTTTACAGTGCGTTCTACAATCTTGCCTTGGACGAGGTGCGCGGTGTGCAGGCCGATATTGTGGAGGCAGGGTGTTATGATGAATATCTTGCCGAACGTCCCGTGTATTTCTTCGGCAACGGCGCCGGGAAGTGCAAGGCCGTCTTGGGGGTGGCGGCGCACGCCCGCTTCATAGACAATATCACGCCGGACGCGCGGAGTATGGCCGCCTTGGCGCAACAGGCCTTTCAAGAGGGGCGTTTCGAAGACACAGCCTATTTCGAGCCGTTCTATCTCAAGGATTTCAAGGCGGGTAAACCGCATGTAAAAGGTCTGGAATAAGTTTTTCGTTGGGGTATGAAAAGATACGATGTGATAGGGGTGATGTCGGGCACGTCCTTGGACGGCCTCGACTTGCTTCGTGTCGCGCTTGCGTGCGGAAGGAACGGGCGGTGGCGTTATGCGTTTCTCCGTGCCGAAACGCTGTCCTATCCGAAGGCCTTGCGGCAGCGGTTGGCCGAGGCCGTGAATATGAGCGGTCTGCAACTTGCGCAACTGCATGTGGATTACGGGCATTTCGTGGGGAAGGCGTTGCGGCGTTTCGCCGCCATGCCGCTTGCAGGAACTGCAAGCGGGGCAGGCGCGAAGAGCCTGCCTGCCGCGCCGGACTTTGCCGCCGTGCACGGACATACGGTCTTTCACCAACCCGAAAAAGGACTCACCCTGCAAATCGGCGACGGCGCGGCCATGGCGGCCGAAAGCGGTCTCACGATTGTCAACGATTTCCGCACCACCGATGTGGCGTTGGGCGGGCAGGGGGCTCCTTTGGTGCCCATAGGCGATGAACTGCTTTTCGGCGACTACACGTTCTGCCTCAATTTGGGCGGCATCGCCAACATTTCCTACCGCAACCGAAAAGGCGTGCGCGAGGCTTTCGACATCAGCGTCTGCAATATGGCGCTGAATCACTATGCTTCCCGCGCGGGGCTTGCCTACGACAAAGACGGCCGTTTGGCCCGCAAAGGCACGCTCATCCCCTCGCTTCTCGAAGAATTGGAGGCGCTTCCCTATTATGCACAGAAACCGCCCAAAACATTGGGCTTCGAGAATTTCAAAGACGAATTCCTGCCGATAGTCAAGACCTACGAAAAGTATTCCACGGAAGACATCCTGCATACGTTGGTCGAACATATCGCCCGGAGAATCGGGCAGGTATGCCGCCAAGCGCGGGTCTTTCACGAGGCAGGCGACGGCGAGGCCGCCCGTACCCCCTCCATATTGATGACCGGCGGCGGAGCCCTCAACACCTATCTGGCCGAGCGAATTGCCGCGTGGAGCGGCCTCGCCGTCGCTCCGGTCGATAAAACCCTCATCGCTTATAAAGAAGCCTTGATTTTCGCCCTTCTCGGCGTGCTTCGCATGGAAGGCCGTCCCAACTGCCTGAAGAGCGTTACCGGCGCCCGCCACGACAATATCGGCGGTGCCGTCTATCTTAATTAATACAAAATTTCCTGTCGAGATTTAGAACATCCGGGAGAATGGGATGCAGGGAGTCGTTC
>CAMWQD010000108.1 GCA_947176325.1 uncultured Bacteroidales bacterium
TCGCCACCCCTCCCCGCACCATAGAAGTGCATATCCTCGATTTCCGCGGCGATCTCTACGGAAGCCGCCTGCGTATCGAAATTCTCGAGAAAGTCCGCGACGAGCGTAAATTTCCCTCTCTTTCCGCCTTGCAAGCCCAGCTGGAAGAAGACAAGACCGCCGTGCGGTCGATTTGCCGAAAGTCGATTTAATTACATCAAGCCGATGCGGCGGAGGATTTCGAGATAATCTTCCTCACGGTTCATGAAATCCATTTCCGAAACGTCGATAATCAATATCTTCTGCGGATCCAACGTCTTGAGATAGGCTTCGTAACCCCGCTCTATCCTAAGCAGATAATCGGGATCCATGTTCTGCTCATACGACCGCGCCCTGAGGCGGATGTTGTTCATCAGACGGTCTACGTTGCTGTGCAGGAACACATATTTGTCGGGCTTGGGAATCGTGGTGAGGATGATTTGATAGAGCCGCGCGAACAGGGCGTATTCATCCTCCTGCAACGTGTTCTGCGCAAAGATAAGGCTCTTGCTTATGGAAAAGTCGCTCACGATGAAGGGGCTGAACAATTCCTGCACAAAGTCTTCCTTGGCCTGGCGGTAACGTTCCGCCAAGAAAGTGAGCTCGAGCGGAAAGGCGTAGCGCTCCTTGTCTTGATAGAATTTGGGAAGAAAGGCGTTTTCCTCGAATTTCTCCAACACCAGTTTGGCGCCGAACTGCGCGGAAATCTTGCGCGAAAGCGAGGTTTTTCCCGCCCCGATGTTGCCCTCGATAGCCAAAAAACGCAGGTCGGGCGTCTTGCCGTTTTCCGCATTCTCCGCCGCCGTTTCCGATTTTTCCACCTCCTCGAAGCCCAGAGCGTAGTTCTCCGCATCGGGTTGCCGCTTCACCGCCGCGATATTGTCGGAACACTGCGCCAAAAGCTCTCGCACCGAAAGCCCCGAAACAGGGTGCAGGATATCGGGCGCAATTTCGCACAACGGCACAAGGGCAAAGGCCCGTTGCGGCAGAAGCGGGTGGGGGAGCACAAGGTCGCGGCTGGTAATCACCGCATTCGAATAAAAAAGGATGTCAATGTCGATAACGCGCGAAGTGTAGGTTTTCTGCGCCGAGCCCGACGGCAGAGGCCGCACCCGCCCCAATTTCTTCTCAATCTCCAAAACGCGCCTCAGCAACGCGAAAGGATCCAGTTCGGTGCGTACTTCCAACGCTTGGTTGTAGAACTTCTCCGGAGTTTCAAAACCCCAAGAAGGCGAGGTATAGATACCCGACCGGCTCATCACTTCGCCCACCTTGTTCGCGATTTCGCGACGGGCGGTGGCAAAAGTCTTGATGCAGTTGCCGAGGTTGGCTCCCAGTAAAAGATAGGCGGTTTGGGTATTCATCAGGCCGGATGATTTTCCCTGCGCTTATTTCTTTTCTTTATTCAGCAGTTCTTCGGCCTTTTCCTTGATGTCGTCGTCCACTAAGAAGCGGCCGCAGTATTCGCACGAAATCATCTTCTTGTGCGTGCGGATGTCGATTTGCCGTTGAGGAGGAATCTTGCTGAAGCAACCGCCGCAAGCGTCCCTGTCCACGCAAACCACTGCCAGACCGTTGTGGGCGTTGTTGCGGATACGGCTGTATACGTGCAGCCAGCGCGGTTCGATACGCTGTTGATAGAGTTCGGATCTCTTCATCAACTCCTTCTCGTCCTTTTCGGTCTCGGCCACGATTTCGTTCAGCTCGCCCTGCTTCAACTCCAGGTCTTTCTGACGTTCCTCGCGGGCGTGACGCAGCTTCTCAAGGTCTTCGGTCTTCTTCTCCAAGAGAATGTTGGCCTCCTTGATGCGCTTTTCGTGCAGCTGGTTCTCGAGGGTCTGATATTCGATTTCCTTGTTGAGGTTGTCGTATTCACGGCTGTTCTTCACCTCCTTCAGCTGCTTGTCGTATTTCTTGATCTGCGCCTTGATGTCGGTGACGGCGTGTTTGCGCTCGGCGATGTTCTGATTGATTTCAGCAATCTCGTCCTGCAACTTCTCGATACGGCTTTCGTAGCCCGCTATATCGTCTTCCAAATCCTGCACCTCCAAAGGCAGCTCGCCGCGCAGAGTACGGATAGCATCTATTTCCGAGTCAATACGTTGCAAAGCGTAAAGGGATGTGAGCTTTTTCTCTACGTCCAAATCCCTCTCTTCGGAAACCTTCTTGGGTGTGGGCGCGGTTGCTTCGGTGCTGGTCTTAGCCTTCATAAATCGTTAATTTAGTAATAATGAACAGGGTTTTCGGATTGCTCCGAAACCAAGACGGCAAAGGTAGGAAATTTTTTCCTAATATACGCGCAGATAAGCTTCACGGCAAAGTGCTCGCTCTCATAGTGGCCTATATCCATCAAACCCATATCGAAAGCAGCGTCCGCAAAATCGTGATATTTGAGGTCGCCCGTCACATACACGTCGGCACCCTTGCGGCGGGCCTCCCCGATAAACGAAGAGCCGCTTCCCCCGCACAAGGCCACCCGCTTCACCTTATGCCTTATCTCCGAATGACGGATGCACACCGCCCCCGTGAGTTTCTTGAGCTTGTCCATCAACGCCTCCGGCTTCATGGCCGCGGGCAGGTTGCCGATAACCCCCGCCCCCGTATCGGGCCGCGGAGCCCCCGGCATAGACACCAACACCTCGGCGTCCTGCAACTTCAAGGCCTCGCGCAGATACGAATTCACCCCGCCCCAAGCATTGTCGAGGTTGGTGTGGAGCGCAATCCACGCGATATTGTTCTCTATCGAGAGCTTGAGCATGGCGCCGAATTTCGTGGAGGGGTCTATTTTTTTAATTCCGTGAAAGATAGGAGGGTGATGCGAGATAATCGCCTGCGCCCCCTCGCTTATGGCCTCCAACACCACTTCGGGCGTGAGGTCGAAGCACACCAAGACTTTGTCTACAAGCATTCCCTCGTCCCCCAGCACAAGCCCCGCGTTGTCGTAGCTTTCCTGCGTGGAAAACGGAGCCCACGCATCGAGGCATTCCAGCAAATCCTTAATTCTTTTCTTTCGCATAAAATTCTAATTTTGCAGTTGCAAGGGAAAAAGAAACCCCTATAAGGCAAAGATAAAACCAATTTCGATGACGGCAAAAAAAACATATTCAGGCAAGGATTCCATGGCCGCCCTGGTGTCCGAAAACATCAACATGCTCTTTGTATTGAGCCGTTTCGGCATACCTATGGGCTTCGGCGAAAGCACTATCGACGAGGTTTGCGGGCAGAACGGCGTGGATACCCCCACTTTCTTGGCGGTGGTGAACCTCAATCTGCAGGACGGGCCGGCAAAGAACCTGTCCGACCCAAGCCTCAAGCCCGAAGCCATTACCGAATATCTCCACAACGCGCACGAATATTTCCTGCAATACCGTTTTCCCATCATCAAGGAAAGGCTCAAGGAAGCCATGAACGAAAAGACCGATGTGTCGGTGGTGGTGCTGCGGTTTTTCGACGAATATATAGCCGAAGTCAAGAAACACATGTCCTACGAAGAAAAGAACGTGTTTCCCCATGTGCGCAATCTGTTGCAGGGCAAATCCGACAACTATCAGATTTCGGTGTTCAGCAAACGTCACGACCAGATAGAAAGCCGCCTCAACGAATTGCGCGACATTCTCATCAAATATTACAAAGGAGCCACGGGACACGCTTTCAACGCCGTGCTCTTCGACATCTTCACCTGTGCCGAAGACCTGCGCGAACACAACGAGGTGGAAGACGCCCTTTTGGTTCCCCTCATCGAACAACTCGAAAAACAGGCGCGATGAAACGGTTTCTGAAATGTATGATCGTGGAGTCTTCCGACCTGCTTTATGCGGGTTTGGTGGCGATGTTGGGGCAAATCCGCGCCGGCATACAGGTGGTGCGGGTGCAGGACATTTCCCGTCTTAAGGAGCAGGTGAAGCAGGAACATCCCGACGTCTTGTTTCTCAACCCCTTGTGCGGGGGCGGTGAAACGCCGTCCAAGATAAAGGCAACCACAGACCGCCCCGACCTCCTCTGCGTGGCATTCCTCTCCGACCTTTCCTCCCTTTCCGTCGCCGCCGAATACGATGCGCAAATCGGCATCTACGACAGTTTCGAGCAAATCCGCGATAAAATGGAAGACCTTTCGCCCAAAGGGGAGGAGGAAGAGAAAGCGCTCTCCCAGCGCGAGAAGGAAATCGTTACATATGTGGTGAAAGGACTCACCAACAAACAAATAGCCGACAAACTTTTCCTTTCGCAGCATACGGTGGTGACGCACCGCCGCAACATCGCGTCCAAGCTCAACATCCATTCGTCGGCGGGTTTGACCGTATATGCCATTGCCAGCAAGTTGGTTCGTCTGGAAGACATCGGAGGAGGGATGAAAGGCGCGTGAACAGGTTTAAAGCCGTGATTTTCGACCTCGACGGCACCCTCATCGACTCCAAGGAAGACTTGGGTTTGGCCACCAACCGCGTGCTTTGCGGGCGAGGTTATGCCGCATGGCCGGTGGAACAGTACGGCATCTTCATGGGGCACGGCCTGCGCGCGCTCACCGAACAGGCTTTGCCGGAGGCTTCGCGCACCAACGAGGAGATAGACCGCTGCCACGCTTTGATTTTGGAAGACTACGGACGCAACTGTATGGTAAAGACCCGTCTTTACGCAGGGATAGACAAGGTTTTGGACTATCTCGCCGAAAAAGGGGTGCGCATGGGCGTTCTCACCAACAAACCGCATGCTATCGCTTGCAGGATTGTGGAGGGTTTATTGGGGGCGTGGCATTTCGATTTCGTGCAGGGCGGGCAGGAAGGCTTGCCGCTCAAACCCGAGCCGGACGGGGTGCACAGGTTTTGCCGGCAGGTGCAGGTAGAGCCCGAGGAAACGCTTTTCGTGGGCGATTCGGATGTGGATGTGATGACGGCTTCCAACGCGGGTTTGTGTTGTTTGGGCGTGAGCTGGGGCTTCCGCGGGCGCAGGGAATTGGAGGAGGCGGGTGCGTGGCGCGTGATAGACAAGGCCGAGGAAATGATAGGATTG
>CAMWQD010000109.1 GCA_947176325.1 uncultured Bacteroidales bacterium
CAGAACTACAAAGTGCTGGTGATGTAGAATCGTTGAGGCTTCTGAACCGTTGTTCCAACTCCTTCATCCGTTCGATGAGTTTATCGAAAGGTATCGAATCGCCGTAAATCATCCCGGCTTGCATATCGGCATAATCATTCGCCCATAATTGATAATGTTCCGCAGGAGGAACAAGCGCTATCCGGCTTCGGATATCCGGCGTATAGTCCACATTATGCAAGCGGGTAAATATTTCTCGATGGTGGTGGATGGTATTCCATAATGCATGGTTTTTGATTGCGGATATGGCAAATTCTTTATCCATCATCCTTTCAAGATCGTACAGATGGCGACTCTTTCGTTCAGCTTTGGAACATGCATCGGTGGTGAACAATTCGTGCAAGAGGAAAGCCTTTTCCAAAAATGTTTTGGCTGCTACGGCAGTTGTCAGTTCTGTTTTTACCAAAGAGGTCTGTATATCAGGGAATGCCGTAGTTACCATACTGTCGATACAGGCCTTTTGTGTCGGTTCGAAAAGAGAGCGGGCTCCGACTTCAAGTATAATTCGAGGTTTTATATACGGCAATTTATTATTAAATAAAGAATTGTATGTGATGAAGATTTGTCGTGGCTCTGGGTATGTTCGATCTCCGGTTCCATCGGGTTGTGCTTCAATGGTAAGGCTTGCACCTAAACCATGTTGTTCGATTGCAGCCAGCAGTTCCTCACAAAACTCGTTGCAGACAAAAAGAGATGATGTCTTGCGGAGTTTCTTCAATTGCCGAACCGTCAAATCGCCTTCATAACCAAACAGACTTCTATCGAATGCGAGGTCAATATCTTCAGAAAAACGGTCAATCACCCCCCAAACCTTACTCAACGATGTACCGCCCTTGAAAACCAATTTATCGGCAAAAGGAAGGGTAAAGATGACTTCCAGCAAAACGCTTACCCACAAGTCTTTCTCGACAATCTGTTTCGATACTCCTTGCTTGAGAGCAGTTTGTTCCAGAATAAAGCGTTGGACTTCTTTGGACTGAGAATGGTAATTATTCATACATTCTTGAAATTAACAGTTGTATCCAATCGGGCATCAAGGGATAATCCCTTTCCAACACATCCCTGTCTTCTTTTTTAAGGAGTTTGGCAATCTGTTGCTTTTGTTCGTCCGTTACATTTCCTTCTCCGATTTCTTTCAATGCGAAAGTAAGCAACATGGCAAGCTTGTTTTTGAAAGCAAGATTTTTCGGCGCGGTCTTTAAAAACCTAATGCCTCTGCCCGATTTCAAAGATATCTTTCTTGGAGAACCATCGGTAAAATAAACGACATTGGCTGGAACCTGTGTCGATAATCCCAGCACATTCAAGGCATAATCTCCTGTCGGTGCAATTCTTGCTTTATCTCGTTTGGCTATATACATGGCTATATCCTCATAAGAGGGTTGCAGTTGCCCTAACCCGAGAATCTTATCTATTTTAGGATAGCAATAAATGCCCCGAGCCGCACGGATAATTTTGCCGGAATCCGCCATTCTCTCCAATGCTTTCTGCACGGATTTAGGCTTGCCGAAACCGGTGAAATCGTTGGGGGAAAACAAAGTTCCCCTACCGCTTTTTTTTACCCTTTCATATATTTTGTCATCAATTGATTGCATTTATTCGGTAAGCTATAATTTGTCGCAAAAATAATCTTTTTTTGAGACAAAACAAACATCATTGCGGACAAAGGAACTGTCCGTGAAGGTACATGAGAGATTTTGCACTTTGGTTTGAGACAAAAAATGTACCTTTACGGCCTAGAAAAATTTGTTCTATGTTCGATAAGAAGATTTATCGTGCCCGCCGCGAGAAACTCAGGCAGAGCCTGCACGGGGGCATCGTTCTGTTTCCCGGAAATCCGGAAGTTCCCTGCAACTATGCGGGCAACACCTATCCTTTCCGTCAAGACAGCAATTTCCTGTATTTCTTCGGTTTGCAGAAACCGGATATGTACGGGGTGATAGACCTTGACGCCGACAAGGATTTCATTTATGCCGACGACCTCACCATGGACGACATCATTTGGATGGGGCATCTGCCCTCCGTGTCGGAAATGGCGGCCGAAGCGGGCGTTGGCGACACCGCGCCCCTGAGCGAATTGAAGAACCTCTTGCACCAGGCCGTTCTGAGCCGCCGCAAGATTCACTTTGTGGCTCCCTACAACATGCAGGTGGCGCAGCAGATGTCCGAATGGATGTCGGTGCCCGTGGCCAAGCTCAAGGAAAATCAGTCGGTGGAGCTTATCAAGGCCATTGCCGAACAGCGTTCCGTAAAGAGCAAGGAGGAGTTGGCGGAAATTGAAATCGCGATGGATATCGCCTACAAGATGCACACCGCCGCCATGCGCATGTGCAAGCCCGGCACGCACGAATTTCAGGTTTGCGGCACCATGGAGGGCATAGCCCTGCAACACCACGGCTCGATGTCGTTTGCGCCCATCGTTTCGATGAACGGGCAGACACTTCACAACCACAACCACGGCAATATGCTCAAGGAGGGCCGCATGATGGTGGCCGACGTGGGAGCCGAGGCGCACAGCAACTACTGCTCCGACATTACGCGCACCACGCCCGTGGGCGGCAAGTTCAACACCCGTCAGAAAGAAATCTACGAGATTGTTCTCAAAGCCAATACAAGCGTTATCGAAACGCTTAAACCCGGTTTGCCCTACCGCGACTACCATATTGCGGCTTGCAAGGTTATTGCGCAGGGTCTTAAAGATTTGGGTTTGATGAAGGGCGATGTGGAACAGGCCGTGCAGGAAGGCGCGCATGCAATGTTCATGCCTCACGGTTTGGGTCACATGATGGGTTTGGATGTGCACGATATGGAGAACATGGGCGAAAACCTGTTCGGTTACGACGACGAGATAAGGCGTTCCGACCAGTTCGGGCTTTCCTACCTGCGTTTGGGGCGTCGTCTGCAACCCGGTTTCGTGCTTACGGTGGAACCCGGCATCTATTTCATTCCGGCGCTCATAGACTTGTGGAGGAGCAAGGACAAGTTCACCCAATACATTAACTACGACAAGGTGGAAGCCTATAAGGATTTCGGCGGCATCCGCATCGAAGACGATGTGCTGATTACCGAAAAGGGCTGCAAGGTGTTGGGTCAGCCCATTCCCAAGACGGTGGCGGAAGTGGAGGAAGAAGCCGCGAAAGGGGAATAAGGGAAAGGACGGATATAAAAAAAGGAGGTCAGACGACCTCCTTTTTTATTGCTGTCAAGTTTGATTAGAACTTGTAGCGGACACCGATGGCGAAACCGCCGGCATACAGGCCGCCCGAGTAGAAGCCGCAGGGCTTGCCGAAATACGGGCCGAAAGCGGGACGCCATTCCACCGAAAGTTGGAGGGGGAACCAAAAGTTGTATTCCACACCTACGCGACCGGCCACACCTACAAAAGCGTAGTTGTATCCGGCAGGCCACCACCATCCGGCGGCACCACCCACACCGAGAGACCAGTTCCATTCCCCTTTGTTATTCCAAGGAATCTGGGTGCTGAAAGGGTTGATCCAGTCGTAGGTAACGGCGGCTTCGATGCCGTTGAAACCGGGAAGACCGGCATCAATCGACAACATATTGGCACCCAAGGTGTGTTGATAGGACAATTCAACACCATAACCGAGGCGCACACCCACGGCACGAGGCTGGGCGATAGCGCTTGCCATGCCTAACACAAAGAGAAAGGCGGCAACGATTAAACTTTTCTTCATCACTTTTATTATTTAGTTATTAAAATTCTGCAAAAAAACGTGCAAAGGTATAACATTCTTCGCTACAAGTCAAATGCACCTAATTTTCGCTCTACTTTCATTATATTTGCCTCCCTGAAATCTAAAAACACAACATACCATGTACGGAAAATTTCAGCAATTCCTGCAAGAGGAATTAAAAGGAATCCGTGAAGCCGGACTCTACAAGGAAGAAAGGGTCATCATCACCCCGCAGAAAGCCGATATCAAGGTGAAGACGGGGCAGGAGGTGCTTAACTTCTGCGCCAACAACTATCTGGGTCTTTCCAACAATCCCAAGCTTATCGCCGCCGCCAAGAAAGCGCTCGACGAAAGAGGCTACGGAATGAGCTCGGTGCGTTTTATCTGCGGAACGCAAGACCTTCACAAAGAATTGGAGCGTAAGATTTCCGAATTCTTCGGCACGGAAGACGCCATTCTCTATGCGGCTTGCTTCGATGCCAACGGCGGTGTCTTTGAACCGCTTTTGGGCGAGGAGGACGCCATTATCTCCGATGCGCTCAACCATGCTTCGATTATCGACGGCGTGCGTCTTTGCAAGGCCAAGCGCTACCGCTATGCCAACGGCGATATGGCCGAACTCGAAAACTGCCTCAAGGAAGCCCAGGCTCAGCGTTTCCGCATTGTGGTGACCGACGGTGTGTTCTCCATGGACGGCAATGTGGCTCCGCTCGACAAGATTTTGGCCTTGGCCGACAAATACGAAGCCTTGGTGATGGTGGACGAAAGCCACTCGGCAGGCGTGGTGGGCAAGACCGGTCGCGGTGTTACCGAACAATACAACTGCCGCGGCAAGGTGGATATCCTCACCGGCACGCTCGGCAAGGCTTTCGGCGGCGCGGTGGGCGGATTCACCACGGGTCGCAAGGAAATCATCGACATGCTGCGTCAGCGGTCGCGTCCCTACCTGTTCTCCAACTCGATTCCTCCCATGGTAGCGGCCGCCGCCATTCAGATGTTCGACATGATGAGCGAAACCAACGAACTGCAAGACAAGCTTCACGCCAATACCGAATATTTCATCGGCAAGATGAAGGATGCCGGTTTCGACATCAAGCCCACGCAGAGTGCCATTTGCGCGGTGATGCTCTACGATGCCAAACTTTCGCAGGAATTTGCCGCCAAGTTGCTCGACGAGGGTATCTATGTAACCGGTTTCTACTATCCGGTGGTTCCCAAGGGTCAGGCGCGTATCCGCGTTCAGCTTTCGGCCGGACACGAAAGGGCGCACCTCGACAAGTGCATC
>CAMWQD010000110.1 GCA_947176325.1 uncultured Bacteroidales bacterium
CCCGAATCTTGAGGATCATGGCCTGTTGGCCTTCGGATAATTCGTTTAATGTCATGGAAATTATTTTTCGTTGCAAAATTACAACAGACGCCTATAAGGGTAAATACCTATTTGTAGGTATTACTTCCATGCCCATGTGGCTAACATGGTGTCGATGTCGGTTTTGAGAAACTCTATCAGAGGTGCCAGAGAATCGTTGTTCGGCGTGGTGGCGAACGACAGGGAACCCCGCACAAAATGGCGGTTGCTGTCGGTTAGGTAGAATTGGTAGGGTGAAGCCACGTCGCGCCCTTTTATATGGTAGAGATAGCCGAAACGGTGATTTTCTGGCTCGTAAATCTCACGCTCGTCCACACCCGTGGCCTTTGTCATGTGCCTTTGAATAAAAAAGAGCGTGCTTGTGATACACGAATCCAAATTCGGTTTCCGAACATAGCTCAGATAAATCTTGGCGTTGAGCGAGGGCACGCAAATGTCGAGCCATTGCGTGTTGGCGTATTCTTGCTTCACCGGCACGGCCTGCACCGAGGCATATACCGGCAAACGGAAGGCAAAGCCGTAGGCCGCGCTGTCGAAATCGCGGTATTGCTTCTGCGGCACGGCAATACGCATATACGCCTTGGGCTTGGGCACATAGTCGTTTTTGCACGATGCGCAAAAAATCACGACACCCAACACCGCAACAAGCCGCAAAACCGCACGATTTCTACTGGTCGTCTTCATTTTTCCTTCTGTTCATGCGGATGCGCGTGATACGGTTGTTTCCGATGGACTCCACCGTAAACACATAGTCTTTGAAATCCACCTTCATGCCTTTGGGCGGAAAATATCCCACCTGCTCCAAAATCAAACCCGCCAACGACTCGTAGTCGCCGTCCTCAATGTCGAAATAATCGTCTTCCACCTCCAGCACCTTGCACAAATCGTGAATCGGCATACGCCCGTCGAACAGGTAGGTGTCGCGGTTCACTTTCTGATAGAACTTATCTTCGTCCCAAGCGTCCGATTCGTCGTTGATTTCGCCCACCACTTCTTCTATAATGTCTTCCATGGTGATGATGCCGCTCGTTCCGCCATATTCGTCCACCACCACCGCCATGTGACGGCGTTTTTCCTTAAACTCGCGCAAAAGCGTGTCGATGGTTTGCGTCTCGCGCACAAAAATGGCGGGGCGCAGCAATTCCTGCCACTTGAAATCTTTGTGCAGACGGTCTAACCGCAAAATCAAATCCTTAATGAAAAACACCCCTACGATATGATCCAAATCATTCTCATAGACGGGCATACGAGAATACTCACGCTCGTGAATCACCCGCATCACCTCCTCGAAAGAATCGTTTATCGAAAGCGCCACCACGTCTACGCGCGGCCTCATGATTTCGCACACTTCGATTTTGGAAAACTCCGCAGGATGAACAGGTTCGCTCATTATTACTTGTTGTTATAGGTATTCATGGTGATTTCGAGCCCCGCACAGGCAAAACTCTTTATCATCTCGCAGGCAATCTCCAATTTGGGCTCCACAAGCGCCAAATCCTGCGGCGTGAACTTGCCCAGCACATAGTCTATCTGACGGCCTTTCGAAAAATTGCTTCCTATGCCGAACCTCAGACGCGGATAGGCCTGTGTGCCCAACAAAGCTTCGATATTGCCCAAACCGTTGTGTCCGCCCGCGCTTCCCCCTTTCTTCATGCGCAATCTGCCGGGTTCCAAAGCGAGGTCGTCCACCACCACCAAGCAGCGTTCCACGGGTATTTTCTCCTGTTCGAGCCAATAGCGCACCGCCTTGCCGCTGTCGTTCATATAGGTGGTGGGCTTGATGAGCTCCAGAAGATGCCCCTTGCACTTGGCTTCCGCCCAATAGGCATAACGATCCATGGAAAAATTCACCCCGCATTCGGCGGCCAATTTGTCGAGCACCATAAAACCTGCGTTGTGGCGGGTGCCCTCGTAGTCGGCGCCTATATTTCCCAATCCTACTATCAAGAATTTCATAATCTTAGTATGCCTTGGCAAAAATAACACGGTGATGCGAGGGAGCGCCCGTATAGACGCACTTGCCTTCTTCGGGTTCGATGTCGAACGGAATGGCGCGGATAGTGGCCTTGGTTTCCTCCTTAATCTTGATTTCGGTTTCGGAGGTGCCGTCCCAATGTGCCAAGATAAACTTGCCCTGCTCTATCTTTTCCTTGAACTCTTCCCACGTGTCTACCTTTATCGTGTTGTCCAAACGGTGTTTAAGGGCGCGGTCGAACAGATTTTGCTGAATTTCCTTGAGCAAAGCGGGCACCAAGGTTTCTATCTCGGCTTGTTGGTGAATGGTTTTCTCGAGCGTGTCGCGACGGCAAATCTCGGCGGTGCCGTTCTCCATATCGCGGGGGCCTATGGCAATACGCACGGGCACACCCTTGAACTCGTATTCGGTGAATTTCCAACCCGGCTTCTGCTTGTCGTCGTCATCGTATTTCACGCTGATTCCCTGCGCCTGCAAAGCCTCCTTGATTTTCAGAGCCGCTTCGGAAATCTGCGCCAACTGTTCCTGATTCTTATAGATAGGCACAATCGCCACTTGGATAGGCGCCAACTTGGGAGGCAACACCAAACCGTGGTCGTCGGAATGGGTCATGATCAACGCGCCCATCAGACGGGTGGAAACGCCCCACGAAGTAGCCCATACATATTCCAACTTATTCTCTTTGTTGAGGAAAGTTACATCGAAAGCCTTGGCGAAATTCTGCCCCAAGAAGTGCGACGTGCCGGCCTGCAAAGCCTTTCCGTCTTGCATCATGGCTTCTATGCAATAGGTTTCGATAGCCCCTGCAAAGCGCTCGTTGGCGGTTTTGGTACCTGTAATGACGGGCATGGCCATATAGTTTTCGGCAAAATCGGCATACACGTCCAACATCTTGCGGGCTTCGGCCTGCGCTTCCTCGCGCGTGGCGTGGGCGGTGTGCCCTTCCTGCCACAAGAATTCGGCGGTGCGCAAAAACAGACGGGTGCGCATTTCCCAACGCACCACATTCGCCCATTGGTTCACCAGAATGGGCAAATCGCGGTAAGACTGAATCCAGCCTTTATAGGTGTTCCAGATAATGGTTTCGGAGGTGGGACGCACAATGAGTTCTTCCTCCAGCTTGGCGGCGGGATCCACGCTCACGCCCTTGCCGTCGGGATTGGCCTTGAGGCGGTAGTGGGTCACCACTGCGCATTCCTTGGCAAAACCTTCCACGTGGTCGGCCTCGCGGCTGAAAAACGACTTGGGTATAAACAACGGGAAATAAGCGTTTTGATGCCCTGTTTCCTTAAACATACGGTCTAACGATGCCTGCATCTTTTCCCAAATGGCATATCCGTAGGGTTTGATGACCATACATCCGCGCACCGCCGACTGCTCGGCCAAATCGGCACGGGTTACCAACTCGTTGTACCACTCCGAATAATTCTCGGCACGGGTAGAAAAATCTTTTGCCATATATCTATATAATTATTTCTAATTTAGTGTTTTGAGGTGTTTGAAAGCGGTTTGGCACGATTCTTGCAATAAAATACTTCGCCGCTTTTGCGGAAACGGTTTGTCCGAATCTCAAAACGGTACAAAAATACAAAAAGTCGAGGGCAGAGGCAATTGAAAGCTCGCTTTCAAGTTGACTATGCCGAGACGATGTATTTTCAACGGAGTTAAAAGTACTTTAAAATTATGAAACGATTACTGCTTCTCTTTGCGTTGTGCTTGCTCGCCACTTCGTGCGGAACCACCTTCATGGTGGCGGCCGACGATATGTACGGCTCGGTTCCCACCCGCGAGCAGGAGAGAGCCTACGACCGGGCTTCGTCTCCGTCGTATACGGCTCCGCAGGAATATTCCACGCAATACACGCAGGATTATTCCGCAGAAACTTCCGTCGATACGTTCAACTACGACGACTATTACGACTATGAGTATACCTCGCGTCTGCGCCGTTTCCACAACGACGATGACTATATTTCGGACGATTACTATTCCGACTACTACACGAATTCTTATTGGTACGACAGGGATCCGAACTACTACGGCACCAGCATTTATTTAGGTTATGACTGGTGGTATCCCTCCTTCTCGTTCTACTACCGCCCCGGTTGGTATGTCGATTGGAATTGGGGCTGGCGATGGGGCTGGAGCGGCTATTACAGCTATGGCTACCCGTATTACGACTGGAGGTGGGGCTGGCGCGGCAGTTCGTATTCGTGGGGGTGGCACGACGGCTACTGGAGCGGCTACCACGACGGGCTTCACGACCGCTGGGGCGATCGTTATTGGGGTGACCGTTTCCACGACTATTGCTATAATCCCTACGACCGCAACACCTATCATCAAAGTCAATACGGCAGACGCATCAGCGGCGGCAGTTCCATGAACCGCCCCGTGGTGGCGGGAAGCGGTGTCCGCACCCAGGCTTCGGGAACGCAAGGCACAGCTACGGCCACTTCAACTTCTACGACCCGTAGAGTGGCACAACCTTCTTTCGCAGAGCGTTACGAGAGCGCCATGAGCACAAATTCTACGGTCCGCACCGCCGAAAGCTCGCGCCCCTCGGCCATGATAGACAAGGTTTCTTCCCGTTTGAGCGGCAAGCAGGTTTCCACTTCGTCTACGGTGAGGCCGGCGGTGAGCACCCGTCCGACGCAGAGCACCACCACA
Source organism: uncultured Bacteroidales bacterium (assembly GCA_947176325.1). GTDB lineage: Bacteria > Bacteroidota > Bacteroidia > Bacteroidales > P3 > Pullibacteroides. The sequence goes on from CAMWQD010000110.1 coordinate 4,679, forward strand.
ACACGCCCCACGCAGAGCACGCCTACGGCACGCCCTGCACAAGGCACAGTGAACCGCCCCGTACAGAACAGCCAAACACGGCCTGTGCAGAGCACGCCTACGGCACGCCCCGCGCAGAACTCCACGGTGCGTCCCTCCCAAAGCGAGCAAAACCGCTCCACCACCAACTACCAACGCCCGGTCTACAACAACAGTAGCCGCAACACCTCATCCTACACCAGCCCCCGCTACAACAGTTCTTCTTCTGTCCGCAGCAGCCAAAGCGCTCCGGCAAGAAGTTCGTCCGTGCGCACATCGAGTTCTTCG
>CAMWQD010000111.1 GCA_947176325.1 uncultured Bacteroidales bacterium
GTTTGTTGGGGGAGCCAACCTACTTCTTTAATGAAGCGGTCGCGCTGTTGTCCGACCCACCCGAAGTATCCAACAAAAAATAGTGTCCGTTTTAGACACTGTTCCATTAACCCTAGGCTGTCTTGCGCTTTTATGCGGGAAAGCGTAAATTTGCGCATATATGGAAACAAACAGACAACAAAAGATAAACCGGCTTCTGCAAAAAGAGTTGGGAGAGATTTTCCGTCGCGACATGCAGCCCTATTTTCCGGGGGTGATGATGACGGTGACCTTTGTGCGCATCACGCCCGATTTGAGTGTGGCGAGGGTGAACCTGAGCCTTTTCCCCGATAAGGACAAGGAAGGCACCTTGAAGAAAATCAAGACCAAGACCGCCGAAATAAGGGGGCTTTTGGGCGAAAAGGTGCGTCACCAGCTGCGCATCGTGCCCCGTCTGGAATTCTTTATCGACGACTCCCTCGACCGCATGGAAAGGATAGAGGAACTGCTGAAACAATGACCTTATCTTTCAAAATAGCGCATCGGTACTTTCGGGCCAAGAAGAGGCCCTTGGTGAGTGTCATCGGCAAGGTGGCCATGCTGAGCATCGGCATCAGCACTGCCGCCATGGTGCTTGTGCTGTCGGTGATGAACGGCATGAACCGCTTTGTGGCCGAGCGTTTTTGGGTTATCGACCCCGACCTGAAGATAGAGGCCGCCGAAGGCAAATTCTTCACGCCCGCCGAGCTTCCGCGCATCGTGGCCGAAACTCCCGGCGTTTGGGCCGTTTCCCAAGTGCTCAAAGACCAGGCCATTCTTACCTACGGCGACCAAAACTGCATGATTTATCTGCAAGGCGTGGACAGCAACTACGCGCATGTGTCCGACCTTCCCGCCCACGTCTATTCCGGTCAATACAGCCTCTCGAGCCACGAAGCCACCTTTTCCGCCGAGGTGCTGATGGGCGGCGGCGTATACGCCCAGATGCAGATACCGCCGGCCTATGCCCACGACTGCCGCCTCTACACCGTCGATGCCCGTATGCTCGACCGTCCTTTGGGCGCATCCGCCGCCGTGGCCGCCTATTCGGTCTATCCCGCCGGCCTCTTCAACGCCATTCCCGAATACGACAACCAATACGTTTTCTGCGACTTGGAATTTGCCCGCCGCGCCTTCAAGGCTCCGGACAAGGTGTCGGCGCTCGAAGTGCGCCTCGAACCCGGAGCTTCTGTGAAGAAGGTGAAGCAAAGCTTGCAGGAACGGGTGGGGGCGGGCTTCACCGTAAAAGACCGTATCGACCAGCAGGAAGCCATGTTCAAGAGCATGCGCGCCGAAAAGCTCATCGTGATGCTCGTGTTCGCCTTCATCATGCTCATCGCCACCTTCACGATGACCGCCGACCAAATGTTGCTCATGTATGAGAAACGCCTCGACATGGCCGTCCTTTCGAGCATGGGGATGCGCGAGAAACAGATTCGCCGCATATTTTTCCTCAACGGCATGCTGGTGAACGTCTGCGGCACCCTCGGCGGCCTGCTCGCAGGCACTGCGCTCACTTTCGGGCAAAAGCGCTTCGGTTGGGTGAAGCTGGGAGGAGGCGAGGGGAGTTATATCACCGATGCCTATCCCGTAGACTGGCAAATTGGAGATTTATTTGTAGTATTGCTGATAGGTTTGGCCATAGGTATGCTGGCTTCGGCCCTGCCCCTCAAACAGGTGGCGGGTTTCAGCCGCCGCCGTATCTCGGCCGAATAAAACAGACTGTTATGGAAAACACCGTAAAGCCGCACAACTTGTGCATCACCAACACGCTTACGCGCCGCAAGGAACCTTTCAAACCCCAGCACAGCCCCTTGGTGGGTATGTATGTGTGCGGGCCCACGGTTTATGGCGATCCGCATCTGGGGCACGCGCGTTCTGCCGTCACCTTCGATATCGTTTTCCGCTATCTGCGTCATTTGGGCTATAAGGTGCGCTATGTGCGCAATATCACCGATGTGGGGCACTTGGAACACGATGCCGACGAGGGCGAGGACAAAATCGCCAAGAAAGCCCGTCTGGAGCAGCTGGAGCCTATGGAAGTGGCGCAATACTACACCAACCGCTACCACGAGTTCATGGACAGGCTGGGTGTGGCGCGTCCCTCCATCGAACCCTTGGCTTCGGGGCATATCATCGAACAGATAGAGTTGATAAAGACTATCTTGGCAGAGGGTTTCGCCTACGAGGTGAACGGCTCCGTCTATTTCGACGTGGAGGCCTACAGCAAGAAATACAACTACGGGAAACTCTCGGGGCGCGTGTTGGATGAATTGCTCAACACCACCCGTTCCAACCTCGCTTCGCAGGACGAAAAACGCAATACCGCCGATTTCGCGCTCTGGAAGAAAGCCAAGCCCGAGCATATCATGCGGTGGCCGTCGCCGTGGGGAGAGGGCTTCCCCGGCTGGCACACCGAATGCACGGCCATGTCGCGCAAATATTTAGGCCAACCCTTCGACATACACGGGGGCGGCATGGATTTGATGTTTCCTCACCACGAAGCCGAAATTGCGCAGTGCCAGGCGGCCTACGGGCAGGAACCTTGCCACTATTGGATTCATAACAATATGATTACCATAGACGGGCAGAAAATGGGAAAATCGCTGGGCAATTTCATCACGCTCGACGAATTCTTTACGGGCAAGCATGAAAAGCTTTCGCAGGCCTATTCGCCCATGACCATCCGTTTCTTCATTCTGCAGGCGCACTACCGCAGCACGCTCGATTTCGGCAACGAAGCCTTGCAGTCGGCCGAAAAGGGTCTGCAACGCCTCTTGCAGATGAAGGGTGCGTTGGCGCGCATCAAGCCCACGGCATCCACGGGGCTTTCGCCCGCGCTTGCGGAAATCGAGAAGAAATGCTACGAGGCAATGGACGACGATTTCAATACGCCTATCCTCATTTCGCATCTGTTTGAGTTGGTGAAGTTGGTGAACGCCGCCGCCGACGGCAAGGCCGCCTTCAGCTCCGAAGATTTGGAGTTGGCGAAGAGGCTCTACGCCGCCTTTGTGGAAGATGTGTTGGGATTGCAGGACAGCGTGGCCTGTGCCGCGCAGGAGGGCGAGGATCCTTTGCAGGGCGTTATGGATATTGTGCTCGAAATCCGCGCCAAGGCCAAGGCCGACAAGGATTGGGCCACCTCCGACCTCATTCGCGACAGGCTCAAGGCCGCCGGCATCAGTGTTATGGACGGCAAGGACGGTGCCACTTGGAGTCGGATTTAACGTTCTTCCTTCATGTTAATATAAAAAAGACACGATAAAACCATGATGATATTGCAAGTCCCCGCCGCGCAGGGCGGTATTCCCTCAATCTGGATTCTCATGCTCGCCCTTATGGTGTTGAGCTATATCGTGCAGGCGAGTTTGCAGGGCAAATTCACCCGCTACGCCAAAGTGTCCCTACCCAACGGCATGACGGGCAAGGATGTGGCCGAGAAGATGCTCCGCGACCACGGCATCAACGATGTCCGCGTCACCTGCATTCCCGGTCGCCTCACCGACCACTACAATCCCACCGACCAAACCGTCAATCTGAGCCGCGACGTCTACTATGGCAACAATGTCTCGGCCGCCGCCGTCGCCGCCCACGAATGCGGCCATGCCGTGCAGCACGCCACGGCCTACGCTTGGCTCAGGATGCGCTCGGCCTTGGTGCCGGTGGTGAGTTTCAGCAGCAATGTGGTGATGTGGGTGCTTTTGGCCGGTGTTCTCTTGGTGGAGACCGTGCCTGCCTTGCTCCTGTTCGGCATCTTCCTCTTCGCCCTCACCACGCTTTTCAGTTTCATCACCCTGCCGGTGGAAATCGACGCCAGCCGCCGCGCCGTGGCTTGGCTCGACCGTGCCGACATTGTGAATGCCGAAACCCGTCCTATGGCGGCAAGTGCTTTGCGCAGTGCGGCTTATACCTATGTGGTGGCCGCCCTCACCTCCCTCGCCACGCTTCTCTACTACATTATGATTTTTATGGGACGCAGCAGGCGATAGGCGCGTGTAAATTTTGTATCTTCGCGCCGCAAAACGTAGCACAAAGCGCGTCTTGCAAAACGGAAAACAAATAAAAAACAGATAATATGAGCGAAATCGATTGGAAAAATCTGCCCTTCGGTTATTTCAAGACCGATTACAATGTGCGTGCCTACTACAAGGACGGCAAATGGAGCGACTTGGATGTTCACCAAGATGAAATGTTGAACCTCCACATGGCCGCCACCTGTCTGCACTATGGCCAGGAAGCGTTCGAAGGCCTCAAGGCTTTCCGCGGAAAAGACGGCAAAATCCGTATGTTCCGTCCGGACGAAAACGCCAAGCGTCTTCTTTTGTCGGCCAACGGTATTCTGATGCAGCCGGTTCCCACCGACCTGTTCATCGAAGCCTGCAAGAAAGTGGTGAAACTCAACGAAAAGTTCATTCCTCCCTATGGAATGGGTGCTTCGTTCTACCTGCGTCCCCTCCTTATCGGTTCGGGTGCCGAAGTAGGTGTGAAGCCCGCCAAGGAATACACTTTCGTAGTGTTCGGCGGTCCCGTAGGCCCTTACTTCAAGTCCGGCTTCAAGCCCGTGCCCATGCAGATTGTAAAGGACTACGACCGTGTGGCTCCCCTCGGAACGGGTCTCTTCAAGGTGGGCGGTAACTACGCTGCGTCGCTCAAGGCCAGCGAACGTGCGCACGAAGAAGGCTTCTCCACGGTATTGTTCCTCGATGCCAAAGAACACAAATACATCGACGAAGCCGGCCCCGCCAACTTCTTCGCCATCAAGGGCAACAAGTACATCACGCCCGACTCCAACTCCATTCTGCGCTCCATCACCAACATGAGCTTGCAGCAGATTGCCAAGGATATGGGTCTGGAAGTGGAACGCCGCCCGATTGCGGAAGAAGAACTCTCCACTTTCGACGAAATCGGCGCTTGCGGAACCGCCGCCGTTATCTCGCCCATCAGCAAGAT
>CAMWQD010000112.1 GCA_947176325.1 uncultured Bacteroidales bacterium
TGTATAAGATCCAGGGGCGAGGGAGGGCATGAAAAGACGGGCTTCGTGGCGGCCGAAAACACCTAAGCCTATGCCTATGATGAAGAGGGCGACCATCGCCCACACGTAGGGGGGATAGGCGAAAGCGGGGGTATAGGCCACATTCCATGCGAGCAGGGTGGCCAGCAGCAGGGCTATCAAGCCGCCGACAAAAGTTTTCGTGTTCACTTTTCCTGCCACCAATATTAATACAAAACCCGCCACAAACAACAAAGCCCATTTCCCGCCTATCACAAAGCATAAAAGCGTAATAACAAACAAGATGCAGGAGAACGCAAGGGGGTGTATCTTCGTGCGCAGCAGTCTTGCCGCAACGCTCAAAGCCGCCATATCAACCAACAGGGCTATGGCGACGGCGGCGTGCAGGGGTTCGGGTTGGGTGAAGAAGTAGAGAAACAGGGGAAGAAGCAAGAGGGTATACACGCGGGATATGGTGCGGCAGCTGAGCAGAAAGAGGGTGGTGACGCCCATAGCGGCGAGCAGGGCGAGGGGCTTGTTCAGGTAGAATTGACTCACGAATCTCCAAAGGAATTCGGCGATGCGGGGTTGGAGGGCGTTGGGGGAGGTTCCTGCCCATAGTTCGGCGTTGGAGAGGATGCCGTTTGTGGCTACAATTCCTTGTGATACACTTGCTTGTGTGTGAGAGAAGAGGCCGTCGAAAAAGGGGCGCACGAATTCGGGGAGGTAGCAGAAGAACGTGATGTGGCCTTGGTGTTCGAGGGCCGGCAGGGCGTAGAGCAGGCAAAAGGCCGCGAAAGCCACCGCCGCCCCCCACGCTATGTAGTTCTTTATGAAGTTGCTCATTGGTTTTATTGTTGGTGAGTGGCCACGCGGGCGGGCAGGGCCTCGAAGCCGGCGAGGGTGTAGAGGTGGGCGAGGTGACGGGCCTTCCCTTCGTCGCCTTGCTGCAACACCAAAAACGTATAGTATTCCAAAAGCGCAATGTTATCGGGCTTATTCGAAGCCGAAAACTCCTGACTCTCAAAAGCCTTCTTCACCGCCTCATCAATAAACCCATTCTCCGCAAGCCGCGCCGAAGACTTCACCTCCCCCGAAATCTCCCCGTCTTTTTCGGGCGTATACGACACCAGCAGGTTTTTCGAAAGGCCTCTGTAATAATGATACAAACTCCGCTCGTTGAGCGTGCGGCGCGTGTAGTAGAGCGTCTGACGGAAAATATCGTATTGCCGCTCCTGCAACGAAGACTCCAAAAGCGGCTCCAAATAGCGGTTCTGCATCCCGTATCCGTCGATTCTTGACATAATTAAATCGAGCGTCATATCACTCAATCCCAACGCATTGCAAAGGCTTATATAGATGTAGTTATCCACGGGAACACCCTCGGCGGGGGCGGCGAAAAGACACTTCACCAAAGTATCCTGATTGAGCCTGCCCTCCATGAGAAGCGAGTATTTATAGGCATCCTCCATGCGGGCACGTACACGGGGCTCCTTGGTCTTTTTGGCGAAAGGCCCGGGATAGGCTTTTTCGGTGCTGAAATAGCGCTCGCACACGGCAAGGCTCTTGGCGTAGTCTTGTTTCTGCAAGGCGTTTTCCACGCGGATTACGGCGCGGCGCTCGGCATCGTGCGAGCAGAGGAACAACACAAGACCCACACAAACCGCTATGAGCGAGAGCAATACATTATAAGACGGGGAAAGGGCGGGCTTGCCGTCGAGCACTTCTCCCTGCCGTTTCTTCCATTCGTAGATGTAGACTTTGCGGTTGTTGTAGGAATGCAGCACAAGGCCGGGAATGCAGGCCAGGCCATAGACGATAATCATCGCCCACACATACCAAGGAGCCTTGAAAGGCACATAGCCCGTGTAATGCAGGCAGACCACGGCCAAAACGGTCATCAGAACCAAGGTGATGCCCAAGCTCCAGCAACGGATGCGCAAAAGACCTTCTTTCTTGTCGCCCAACGACATAGGCAGACCAATCAGGTGCACCAAGGTAACGGCTATGGCAAAGAGCAGCGCCCAATAGCCGGCCACGTAGTAGAGCGCCACCACGGCCACCACCGCGTAGGTGTGCATGAGGATGCGGGGCAGGATGGCGTTGGGGTGACGGGCGGCCAGGCGGGTGAGGCTGAAATAGACCGTGAGGGCGGCCATGATGAGCCACAGGCTTATGGCGGTGGAGGCCTGCACGAGATTGTAGGAGGGGAAAAGCAGGAAGAACAGGGGCAGGAGGAAGGGGGTGTAGGGGCCCACGGTTTTCTTGCAGGTGTAGTAGAATCCCCATACCATGAGGCCTACCACGAGAACGATAAGCGGCACATTCATATAGAATTGACTCACAAACCGCCAAAGAAATTCATTCACGCGGGGCGCTTGGTCGGAGTCGAAAAAGGGTCGCACGAAATTGTGGGTGTAGGCAAAGAAGCCCGTATCGGCCTGATGTTGGAAATAGGGCAGGTAGAAAATAAACCAAATCACTGCGAATACAAACACAATGAGACCGTTGCCGTAGCGGAGGTATTTTTCCTGCTGGGGGCTGAGCCTTTGTCCTGTGGCGTTCTGCCGATAGGCTCGGATGAAGGGGGGCCACAGTTTGGAAGGGTTGTAACGTTCAAGTCTTTTCATTTGCTGTTGCTGTGTTGCTTTTACAATGATACAAAATTTGCCGTACATTTGCCAACTAAGCTTGAAATAAAGGTCAGATTTTTATGAGTATATTAGACGGACTGAATCCCGAACAGAGGGCGGCGGCCCAACAGACCGAAGGACCGGTGATGATTATCGCGGGCGCGGGCGCGGGCAAGACACGCACGCTCACCTACCGCATCGCCTATCTTCTGGAACAAGGGGCAGACCCGTTCCGCATCCTCGCCCTCACCTTCACCAACAAGGCCGCCCGCGAAATGAACGAGCGTATCACACACTTGGTGGGGCCCGCCGCCCGCGCCCTGTGGATGGGTACCTTTCACTCCATTTTCGCCAAAATCCTGCGGGCCGAAGCGCCCCTCTTAGGCTACGACAAAAGTTTCACCATATACGACACGGACGACAGCAAGGCACTGATAAAGAAGATTGTAAAAGACTTCAACCTAGACCCCAAACAATATAAGGATTCGCGTATTCTCTACCGTATCTCCATGGCCAAGAACAGTTTGATTTCGGCGGAATACTATGTGGAGAACGGGGCGTATTTAGAGGAAGACACGGCGATGAGGATGCCCGAGTTGGGGCGTATCTTCGTGGAATACAGTAATCGGCTCAAACAGGCCTCGATTATGGATTTCGACGACCTGCTCTTCAACACCAACGTATTGTTCCGCGATTTTCCCGAAGTGCTGCTGAAATATCAGCGCCGTTTCCGCTATCTTATGGTGGATGAGTATCAAGACACCAACTATGCGCAGTATTTGATTGTGAAGAAGTTGGCGGCGGCGCACAAGAACCTTTGCGTGGTGGGCGACGATTCGCAGAGCATTTACAGTTTCCGGGGCGCCAACATCCGCAATATCCTCAATTTCGAACACGACTATCCCGATGCGCACCGCTACAAACTGGAACAGAACTACCGTTCTTCGGGGCATATCGTGGCGCTGTCGAATTCCATCATCGCGCATAATAAAGACCGCATTCCCAAGGAGATATGGACAGACAACGAAACGGGGAACAAGGTGAAGCTCCTGTGTTCGGCCTCGGATATAGACGAGGGAAACAGCGTGGCGGGAGAAATCTTCCATTTCAAGATGAACCGTCAGGCGCGCCCCAAGGATTTTGCGGTGCTCTACCGCACCAACAGTCAGAGTAAGGCCATTGAAGACGCTTTGCGCAAATACAATATCCCCTATCGCATCTATGGGGGTTTGAGCTTTTACAGACGCAAGGAAATCAAGGATATATTGAGTTATTTCCGCTGGGTGGTGAACCCCAACGACGAGGAGGCGCTTTTGCGCTGCATCAACAATCCCGCGCGGGGTGTGGGCGACACCACGCTCACGCGGCTCCGTCTGCTCGGCATTCTTTCGGGCGGGGGCTCGTGGCGGGGCTTGGAATACTTGCGGGCGGGCGATGTTTTCACGCCCCTCGCCTCCTCTGCGCTTCCCACCGATTTGCTTGTGAACATGGGCGTTCCGCAAGATGTTTTCGCTTCGCCTCAATCGTTGCAGGCATATAGGATGCAGGTGGCCTCGATGATTAATTCGAGCATACGCACGCGCCTTTTCGGCCTCATGGATACGATTTTAAGTCTACACGCCCGCGTGGCGCAGACCGATGCCTATCAGATGGCTTCCGAGATTTGGAAATCGTCGGGGCTGGCGGCCGAATACAAGGCCGAGGAAACGCCCGAAAGCGAGAACCGCATGGGCAACGTGGAGGAATTGCTCAATTCGGTGAAGACGTTTTGCGAGAGCGAGCCTCTTATGGTGGACGAGGAGACGGGCGAAATGGTGCGTATGGAAGGTGTGGTGACGCTCGACCGCTTCCTGCAGGACGTGGCTTTGCTCACCGACCAGGACGAGAAAGACGACGAGCAGCAGGATAAGGTGACGCTGATGACGATTCATGCGTCGAAGGGTTTGGAATTTCCCTATGTGTTTGTGGTGGGGTGCGAGGAGGAGCTTTTTCCTGCCGCGCAGAGCGTGAACAACCGCGAGGATGTGGAGGAGGAGCGGCGTTTGTTTTATGTGGCGGCCACACGGGCCGAAAAGAGTTTGTGGTTGTCTTTCGCCAATCGCAGGATGCGGTGGGGGGAGACGAATTTTACCGAGCCGAGCCGCTTTTTATTGGAATTGGACGCGGAGCATCTTGAAAATCCCGAGGTGTTGGATAAGAATCCTTATGAGGGGATTGATTTTGACAGCGATATGGACGATTCTTGGGCTCCGATGCGGCGTACTCCGATGCGGTCTGTGTCTAGGCCGGCGCCGCGCCCCTTTGCTTCGGGCAACTCGGCGGCGGGCGGTTCTGCGG
>CAMWQD010000113.1 GCA_947176325.1 uncultured Bacteroidales bacterium
GCGCCTTTTCGAGACCCGCCACATAAACCATGTGGGCGGCGGGATTAGGATAGATAGACACCTGCGCCAATTCTTCGTCTGCCTCTGCCATAGCGCCCTCTCCCATTACGACACCCGCCGACTGATAGATATATTTATCTTCGGGATCCTGCACGAAAATCACCACCTGCAAATCGTTGAGTTCCTCCACGTTGGTATTCTTCATATCCACGGTATAGGTGTAGTTGACAAGTTTGTCTTGTTGGAAATAACCGGTTCTGCCCGAAGCGGGGGTGGCGAATTTCATGTTGACATAATGAAAATCCTTTTCCGAGTTCGAAACCTTGTTTCCATGCGTGGTTCCCTCTATCACCATAGCGTGGGCAGTTGCACGTATATTGCTGGGAATGTGCGAGACAATATCGAAATCAAGTTTCACCAGCATGGAATCGGCTTTCACTTCGGCTTTGTTCACCCTGATGGAGAAGAATGCCTTGTTCTGCGAAGCATCCACCATATCGCGAAGCGCGCTCACAACCTCATTCGGATAAAAACTTCCGTCTTCGGGAATAGGCCTCTCCTGTCCGTTGAGAATAAGGGTGGGAACGCCCCCAACGCCATAGTACGAGCCCCGGGTGCCGTTGCCCGTGATATAGTATTTGTCGCCGGTGCCGGGAAAATTCATCTGATATTTCACCACATTGAGCTTGCCCTCCGCCTTCAACTCGGCCAAAGCCGGATTCAGATAGGGATTCAGCTGTCGGCAAGGCAGACAAGTGGCCGCGGTGAAACATTCCAACATAGGCACGTAGTCTTGATCCAGACGGGACTCGTCCATCACGGTGAAGGTGAAATCGAGGGTGTCGCCCACGGCAGGGGTATAGGCCTCTCCGTCAATGGCCACCGGCCAAAGCAGAATTCGGTTTGTTGTGTCGAGTGTAGCCTCCGTGATATCGAAAGCGAAATCAATGGCAACAGACTCGCCATTGCCTTTCAAGGTGTCGGTAATAGACACATTCTGTTTCTTTTCGGCCTTTCCGTTAACGGAATAGGCATATTCGATGTTTGTGAGAGGTTCGATACTTTGATTGATGCACTTCAGACTAGCCTGATACGTATTTCCGTAGACGAAGGACGGATGGGAAAGGATTTGGGTCTCCACCTTGGGTTCGGGGCCGTAGGTGGCAAACAGAACATTGTTGAAAGCCACAAGGAAAGCATCGTTGGCAAGGGCATCGTTATAGAAGAAAATCTGGAGAACCACAGCCTTGCCGTTATATTTATCGCCGAGGGAAACCTTCGCCTCCCCTCCGTTGTTGTTATAGACCGGAAACACACCGTCTTGGCGAAGCGTGAAGAGGGTATCCAGCCATTCGGTGCCGCTGTTGAACCGGATGCGGACACCGAAATCCCGCATATTGCTCTTGGCCAACGTATGCGCATAGTAATCCATCCTGAAAACCAGCTCGCCCGTCTCATCCACACGGATAGGATTGGTTTCGAGGGTATAAAGCCCTTCCATCTTGTCGTCTACAGGTTCACCAAAAATCTCACCTTTGGCATCGTAGAACCATGCCGGCCAAGGTCTATCACTACCATCTACGGTAATGGCGCCTATCTTCGATGCTTTGCCCGCATTCCAAGCCTTGCCGGGTATTCCTTTTGGAAAAAAATTGTCGTTGATATACACGTTTTGTTGGGCAAGGGTGTTCGTGGCGAAAACCGTCGCCAGCAACAGCGTGAAAACAGAAAAGATTTTTTTCATATCCTTTGTTTTTGTTTAAGGATACGAATGTACAAAAAAAAAACGAGCCTCCGTATGGAGGCTCGTTTCGCGTGGCACGAACTGGAATTGAACCAGTGACACACGGATTTTCAGTCCGTTGCTCTACCAACTGAGCTATCGCGCCGTTTTTGTTAGGGAGGACAAAGATAGACAATTCCTCCGAATAAACAAAATGCCTTGCAAAATCGCCGTCATAGCGTACCTTTGCACAAACAGCCAACACGCCATGACTTCCAATTTTGTAGACTACGTGAAGATTTTTTTCCGCTCGGGCAACGGCGGGGCGGGTTCCATGCACTTCTACCGCAGCAAGAAAACCCCCAAGGGCGGGCCCGACGGCGGCAACGGCGGACGCGGCGGCCACATCATCCTTAAAGGCAACGCCCAGCTGTGGACGCTTCTTCACCTCAAATATACCAAACACCTGTTTGCCGAAAACGGAGGCAACGGAGGCGAAAACCGCATGACCGGCGCCGACGGCAAGGACATTTATGTGGAAGTGCCCCTCGGCACCATCGTGCGCGACCCCGAAACGGGCGAGGTGGAAGCCGAAGTGACGAAAGACGGCGAGGAAGTGGTTTTGATGAAAGGCGGCCGCGGCGGCAAGGGCAACGACTTTTTCAAATCGGCCACCAATCAGACCCCCAAATACGCCCAAAGCGGCGAAGAAGGCATAGAGGCTTGGAAAATTCTCGAACTTAAGATTTTGGCCGATGTGGGCTTGGTGGGATTTCCCAACGCGGGCAAATCCACGCTGCTGTCTGTGGTTTCGGCGGCCAAACCCGAAATTGCCGACTACCCTTTCACCACGCTTGTGCCCAATCTCGGCATGGTGGCCTACCGCAGCGGAAAATCGTTTGTCATGGCCGACATTCCGGGCATCATTGAAGGTGCCGCCGAGGGCAAAGGCTTGGGGCTAAGGTTTCTGCGCCATATCGAGCGCAATGCCGTGTTGCTTTTCATGTGCAGCCTTTCGGAAGAAAAACCCATTGCCGACCAATACGATATTCTGCTTAAAGAACTTGAACGCTATAATCCCGAACTCTTAGACAAACAACGGGTGCTGGCCGTAACCAAATGCGACCTCCTCTCCCCCGCCGCCCGCAAGAAAACCGAAACCGAACTCAGGAAACAGCTTCCCGACAATCTTCCTTTCGTCTTGATTTCTTCGGTGGCGGGCACAGGTATAGACACGCTGAAGGATATGCTTTGGAAAGCACTGTCCGAATAAGCCACGCCATACCCCAAGCCAAAAGCACACCCCACAGGGCACCGCAGAGCACGTCTCCGAAAAAGTGACGCGCCAGATAGATGCGGCTGTAGCCTATCACCGCCGCCCACACATACATCACGCCATAGCCGAATATCTTGAAACGCTTTTTCAGCACCCACGTCACATAGGAAGCGATAGCGAACAGATTGGCCGCATGCGAGGAGACGAAACCGTAGAGGCCTCCGCGCCCATGAGGCAGAAACAACAGCCCTTCCAGAGAAGGGTCGCGGCTGGGACGCAAACGCATAAACACATTCTTGAAGAAATGCACGCTCGTCCAGTCGGCCATGCCCACCAGCAATATCACGCCCAACACCACCACCCACGAAGCACGGCGGTAGGTATAAATCATCAAACCTATCAGAAACGCATAGAGCGGAGCCCATACCCATGTGCCGCTGAGGGTTATCATAAGTTGGTCGGCCCAGTCGGAGCGCCAGTTATTCACGGCCACGGTAATGGCCTTGTCGATGTCTATCAAGTTAAAACTCAAGGTGTATTACTTTTTTGGTTTCGTAAAAATCAAACAATTCCCCTTCCAAATCGAACAGGCGCGCAATGGGGTATTCGTGAATTTTCCCCGCAAAGGGACGCAGTTCGTCGGCCAAATCCCCGCCTTTGAGGTAGAGGATGCCGTTGCGCAAGGGGTGATGATGAACGGGCGAAATGAGGTGCTTGACGTAGGAGTGGAATTCGGGCATGGCGCAGACCGCGCGGCTCACGGCAAAATCGAAACGTGCATGGAGGTTTTCCGCGCGCCCCCATACCGGATGTATGTTCGTAAGCCCCAGCGCCGTTTTCACCGCTTCCACCACCTTGATTTTCTTGGCAATGGAGTCTACCAGCGTAAATTCCGTTTCGGGAAACAGTATGGCCAAAGGAATGCCCGGAAAGCCGCCCCCCGTGCCTACATCCACCACCCTGCCGCCGGGCAGGAACTGCACGACTTTTCCGATTGCCAGGCTATGCAACACATGACGGGCATAGAAATTGCCCATGTCCTTGCGCGAAATTACATTGATCTTGGCGTTCCACTCGGCATAGAGCGCACCCAAAGCCTCGAAACAAGACTGCTGCCGCTCGGTGAGAGCGAAGAAACGACGCAGCAACGCCACCCCCGCCGCAGCATCGGGCGCATCACTCCATACTTTTTCCGGTAAACCAGTCATAGCGCGATTTGCCCAAGACAAGATTGAGCCCGAAATTCACATTGGCGGTTCGCATTCCCGCCACATTGAACGAATTGAGCCTGTCCAGACCCAAATGAATCTGCAAAGGCCCCGCGTTCACCACAAACGCCAGCCCGAGGCCGAGCACATTGCCCGACGTGAACGTATTGCTCACGCAGACCCCGAAATTGCGGCCGGGCATACACGTATAGGAAACCGTGAGTTCGGGCGCGAAATATTTGTTGTAGAACATTCCGTCGAATATCACGCCGAAAACGTGAATATCTTGGAGCGTATAGGAAAGCGAAACGTTGAAGCGGGCGGGAAGCGCACGGGCGTAGGAATTCTTTACGGTGTCCTGCGTAAAGTTCAAGGTGTCGAGAAGCCCCGTGAGCGTGTTTATCATATAGGTGCCGAACTCAAAGTCTTTCGACTGGAATTCGTCGGAACGCAGCCCGCTGAAATGGCAGTCGTCGATGCCCCGATAGGAGCGGTATTGCGCGGCATGGTCGTCGCCCCACGCAAGGAAACCCAAATCGCGTATCGAAGCCGAAAGGTTCCAGTTTCCGAAATCGTAGCTCACGCCGAGGTCTACGGCCGCCCCCATGCTCAGAAGCGGAAAACTCAAGGAACCCAACTTGCGGTTGGTGATGTCGAGCGGAAGATTGCTCAGCAGCCGCCCGCCTATGCCGAGTTCGTAGCGGTAGGGAACCACATCGGGGTTGCTCATGTCGGAATTCTGAATGTCGAAAGCAATGG
>CAMWQD010000114.1 GCA_947176325.1 uncultured Bacteroidales bacterium
GGTTCACACCCAACATCTCTCCCTCGAAAGAAGACGCACCCGAAAGCGAGATTTTCAGATTGCCCACGTTCACCATTTCCCCGTCGAAAGAAGATGCACCCGAGAGCGAGATGTTCATGTCTCGGTTTTGAGCATCGTAAAGCCCCTCCATATCGAATTCCGAGGCTCCGGAACCCGATATCTGCTTCATTTCCTTGAAATGTACAATCGCCTTGAGCGTGCAGTTTCTGCAATGATACGTATATCCCGATTTCAGAGCGAAGATCAAGGTCTTTCCCTTTTGTTTGACATTCAAATACTTTTCAAAATCGGGCGTTATCTCCAACTCCACCGATTCGTAGTCGGAGGGAATCAGCTCCACTTCAAAGGCATGGGATGCATCTATGGCGTTGAAAGTTGCCATTTGATTGTAAGTTTTGCGAATGGACGGTTCGCTGCTGTCGATGCGCGCACAGGAAACACTCCAAAACGCCACCATAAGCGTCAGAATGAAGAAACTAAACTTTTTCATCTTTCCTTTATTTTAGGTCTGTTTATAAAAATTATCGTGTTCGGTGTTGCAAATATAGCTAATTTTATTAATTTGTCATAACCAAGGGTAGAAGGGGCGGACAAGGGCACAGTATGCGGACGTGTGGTTGCCCTGCGGGTCTTGCAGAGCAAGGGAAGTTTCGCACGGAGCCTCGGCCTGGGCCGGTAGGAAATCGGCCTGTCCGTCGGGCGACGCGCCCCCCGAAAGCTTCCTCCACTGCGCCAAAAGACGCCCGCAGGCTTTCCCCTCCTTGAAATAGACACGGGTGAGCCTCTGCAAATGCAGGTTGGGGGCGGTTTCCTTCAACAGACTTTCGATTTGCGCATAGGCACGGGGCGGCAACACCATAGCCAACGTACCGCCCGCTTTAAGCAACCGTTGCACCCTGCAAAGAAGTTCCCCGAAAGGCAGGCTTTCCGCATGGCGCGAGAGATTGCGGCGGGCGTGGGGCGAAAGCAAATCTTCCGAGAAATAAGGCGGGTTGCTCAACACCATATCCACACTCCCGGCAGGAAGCGTTGCGGCGTAGGAAAGAAAGTCGGCCTGCACGGCTTGCAGACAACTGCGCCACGGGGAGGCGGCGAAATTTTCCCCGGCATCCTGTATGGAGCCTTCGTCCACATCCACGCCTATGATACGGAAATCGCACGAAGCCGAGGAAAGCCGCTGGGCGCACATCAAGGCAATCAAACCGCACCCGCAGCCCACATCCAGCACCGTGCCCGAAGACGGCAAGTCCGCCCAAGCCCCCAGCAACACCCCGTCCGTACCCACTTTCATGGCCGAACGATGGTGCTTCACCGTAAATTCTTTAAATCGGAAATCCGGCATAGAATCTACTGCTCCAAGTAAAAATCCACCAAACCCTCCGGAGCGCGCACATACAGACGACGTTCGCTCCGCTCCACCTTTTCCAAGAAAGGATCGATAAGCGGCATCAGGATTTCCTTGCCCGAAGCATGGTCGATGCACAGCACGGGTTGCGGGCCGTTGTCCATAATCTCGCGCAACACGCCCAACACGCCTTTTTCGGCATCCACCACTTCAAAACCTATCACTTCATGAAAATAAAACCGATTGCCTGTCAAGGGAGGCAACACATCCAAAGGCAGATACAGTTCGCAGCCTATCATCTTTTCCGCTTCTTCCAAACCCGTGTCCTCAAAATGCAGAACCGCACCGTTGGGACGGATTTCCACGCGCTCCAAAAAATAAGGCACCAACGACTTCTTCACCATCACCAACACCGAGTCCAACTGCGCGTAGTCCGAGGGTTTATCCACATCGAGCATCGCCAGCACGTCGCCTTTCAAGCCCGATGTGCGCAACACCCGTCCTAAATAAAAGCAATTTTCTTTGGTAAAATTATCCATGACTGTCTTTTCTACGCTTCCACTTTGCCGTAGAGGTCGAAAGCTTCGACGGAGGTGATTCTGACTTGATAAAAATGCCCCGGAAGCAAGACCGGAGAGGAATCCCGACGTATCAGCACCTCGTTGTCTACCTCCGGACTGTCGTAAACCGTTCTTCCTACGTAAAATTCGCCCTCTTCCCTGTCTATCAGCACTTCATAAATATTTCCGACACGGGCGAGGTTCTTCCGATAGGAAATCTCTTCCTGCAAATCCATGATTTCCTGCGCGCGGCGTTCCTTTTCTTCCTGCGGCACAGGGTCGCCGAGGGAATAGGCGGGTGTGCCTTCCTCCTGCGAATAGGGAAACACGCCGAGGCGGTCGAACTCGAATTTACCCACAAAGGCTTTCAGTTCCTTAAATTCCTTCTCGCCCTCGGTGGGAAATCCCGTGATGAGCGTGGTGCGGAAAGCCGCATCGGGCAAGGCTTGCTTGAATTTCTTGAGCAGGGCGAGCGTTTCCTCTTTCGTGGTGGTGCGCAACATATCTTTCAAAACTTTTGTATTAATATGTTGCAGAGGAATGTCGATATAGGGACACACCTTGCTTTCGGTGCGCATCACCTCTAACAAATCATCGGGAAAAGCGTGAGGATAAAGGTATTGCAGACGAAGCCAATGCAAGCCTTCGATACGGCAGAGGGAGCGAACCAAATCGGCCACGGCGCGGCGGCCATAAAGATCCATGCCATAGTAGCAAAGATCCTGCGCCACCAAAATCAGTTCTTTCACCCCGCCGTCCACAAGCCGCCGCGCCTCCTCCACAATCTCTTCCTGCGGGCGCGATACATGCTTGCCGCGGATAAGCGGAATGGCGCAGAACGCGCATTGACGGTTGCAGCCTTCCGACACTTTCAGATAGGCGTAGTGCGGAGGTGTGGTGAGTTTGCGGCGAAGCGGGTCTACGGCGGAACCGCGAGCGGCTTCGGATTGCAGGATTTGCCGTGCCTGTTTCATCACCGCGTCTAAATCGTTCACGCCAATCCAGGCATCCACATCGGGAATCTCTTTCCTGAGCTCGGCGGCATAGCGCTGCACCAAGCAACCCATTACGATGATATGCCCTTTCTTGCGGCGGTTCTTGCGGGCGGTCTCCCGCAGCACGGTGTCGATGCTTTCCTGCTTGGCATCCAAGATAAAGCCGCAGGTATTGATAATGGTGAGGTCGGCCGCGCGGGGGCTCTCCTCGGGCAGCACCGTCCATTTCTCCGCCTTGAGATTGCCCGAAAGCACTTCCGTGTCGACGGTGTTTTTCGAACATCCCAAACTTATCACTCTTACGCTTGGCATCGTTTTTTCCTTGTTTAAGACGCGTTTCTATGCAAACAACGAATCTACAAAGGCGGCCTTGTCGAACAGCTGCAAATCGGAAATCTTCTCCCCTACCCCTATATACTTGACCGGTATCTTGAACTGCGCCGAAATGCCGATAGCCACGCCGCCTTTGGCCGTTCCGTCCAACTTGGTGAGCGCCAAGGCGTTCACTTCGGTGGCGGCGGTAAACTGCTTGGCCTGTTCTATGGCGTTCTGCCCTGTGGAGGCGTCCAGCACCAAGAGAATTTCGTGGGGGGCGTCGGGCACCACCTTCTTCATCACATTCTTAATCTTGGTGAGCTCGTTCATCAAGCCCACCTTGTTGTGCAGACGGCCCGCAGTATCGATAATCACCACATCGGCAGCCTTGGCCACCGCCGACTTGAGGGTGTCGAATGCCACCGAAGCGGGGGCGGAGCCCATAGTCTGCGCCACCACAGGCACATCGGTGCGCCGTCCCCATTCCTGCAACTGCTCCACCGCCGCCGCACGGAAGGTATCGGCCGCCCCCAGCACCACTTTCGCACCGTTTTGTTTGAAAAGGTAGGCCAATTTTCCAATCGTGGTGGTCTTTCCCACGCCATTCACGCCCACCACCATAATCACATAGGGCTTCTTGCCCTCCTGCGTCCAAGGGTCGGCCACGGGCGGGTTGCCTATCAGGAGCTGCGAGATTTCCTCGCGCAACACATGGTTCAGTTCGGAGGTATTGAGGTAGCGGTCTTTCCGAACACGCTCCTGCAGACGGTCTATGATTTCCAACGTAGTTTCCACGCCCACATCCGAAGTCACCAACACTTCCTCGAGATTGTCCAACACCTCATCGTCGACGGTGGATTTTCCCGCCACGGCACGTGCGAGTTTCTTCAACACGCTTTCCTTGGTCTTGTCCAAACCCTTCTGTAAGCCCTCTTTCTCTTCGGCCACCTTTTCCGCCGACTTATTCCTTCCTAAAAATGCAAACAGCCCCATATCGTTTATTTTACCCTTATTGGCTTTGTATCTTACACAAAAAAAGGACGTCCCGAAACGCAAAAGGCGCTCCGAAACATCCCTTCTCAACAAGCATATCAAAAATTACGCCTTGTTGGCGAAATATTCCTTTACCTTGTCGTTGGCTATGATTTCTTCCTTGAAAGCGTAAGCGCCGGTCTTGGGCGATCTCACCACCTTCACCACCTTGGCAAAATCCTTGCCGGTAGTGGTTTTCAGAGTTGCAACTACTTTCTTTGCCATGGCTTAACTTATTTAATTTCTTTGTGAACCGTCATTCTTTTCAGAATGGGGTTATACTTCTTCAATTCCAAACGGTCGGGCGTATTCTTCTTGTTCTTCGTGGTGATATAACGCGAAGTACCCGGCATTCCGCTTTCCTTGTGTTCGGTGCACTCCAAGATAACCTGTACGCGCGCCTCTTTGTTCTTCTTTGACATATCGCTACTTTTTCTTAATTCAAGGGGTGCAAAGGTAGTATTTTTTTTTGATTAACAAAAGCCTGTTGACTTTTCTGTTGTTTTTGCCGTTATCTCGCCCCTTTTTCGTATATTAGCCTACTCTAACCCCAAAAAACACAAGATTATGAGGAAGACCTTACTTATTCTAAGCACGCTATTCGCGCTGTCGTTTGTGGGATTGTACGCCCACGATGCTACTAAATCCGACACCGTGTTCATGT
>CAMWQD010000115.1 GCA_947176325.1 uncultured Bacteroidales bacterium
GATACGAAATTACCTTGTATTCCCCTTTTTGGCGAACATCCACACCACCAAAAGCTGGGCGAGGTAGCACAACAGACCGCTGCCCGCCGTCAGGAAGAGCGTGTAGGGGAAATGATGAAAACTGCCCGCCTGCAACATAAAGTAGAAGATGTGGAAGACCGCCACCATCCAGGCCGCATAGACTGCAAAACCGCCCCACCCCAAGTTGGAGGGCAGCGGAGAGCCCTGCAATTCGCTGTCGTGCAGAATATCCCGCACATCATTCACCTTAAAATAGACAATCCTGCAAAACATCATGAACACCGCCGAAGCCGCATTCAGACCCGGTGTGCCGCAACAGATATCCACCAGCCAGCCGTAGCCGAAGGCCAGCAGAATCAAGGCCACGTTGGGCAGCTGCATGGGCAGCAGAATCAAGGCTATCGGGTAGACGAGCAGATGCAGGTTGCCCGGCCAGGAAATATGTTCCAGCACCAAGGTCTGCAACAAGAGCAAGAACGCAAGCCGTATTATATTTTTCCAGAAGGAAGTCTGCATAAATCCTGTTCGTCTTTATAAAGGTTTTTCACCACATATACCTTGTCCAAGCTTGCGTATGGCTCGCTGAGACGGATGTTGAGGCGATAGAATTCCTCCCCCTCCTTCGAGGCGATGCCCGATACGCAACCTACGGGAAGACCGCCGGGATAGACGGACGAAAGCCCGCTGGTAACCACCCTCTCGCCGATTTCCACCTTGATATGCGCCGGCACGTCCACCAACTCCGCCGCATCGTAGCGGCCGCCCTTCCACAGAAGCGAGCCGGAATAGCCCGACGAGGCCAGGCTCACGCTCACCATACTCTGACTGTGCAGCACCGAAATCACCGAGGAGAAATGAGACGACACCCTGTTCACGATACCCACGATGCCCGAAGGCGAAAAGACCGCCATGCCGGGAGCCACGCCGTCGCACGAACCTGCGTCCAGCATCACATAATTGTCTTTGGGTGCGAAAGTGGCGTGAATCACATTCGCCACGATATAGGTGTACATCTGCGTGTAGAGCGTGTCGTTGCACACCGAATCCACAAGATGAGAGGTGCTGAAATAAGAAGATTCCACGGTGGCGCGCAAAGCGGCGTTCTCTATCTGCAACCGTTCATTTTCTTCGCGCAGGGCCCTGCGGCTGTGCTCGCCTCCGAATACGGCGGCGCAACGGCCCTCGATGCCGGTGCAAAAACGGTAGAAGCCCGATTCCTGCATGGGGTGATAGCGGAAAAAGACTCCCACCGAGAAAAACTCCAACAGCAGAAACAACACTACATAGAGGTTCCGCTTAAGCCAAAGCCGTATGTTTTTCACTTAATGAGGAACGTGAATTTGTCGTAATTCTTGAGGGCGATGCCCGTGCCGCGCGCCACCGCACGCAAGGGATCTTCGGCAAGGTGGACGGGCAGTTTGGTCTTGGCCGCGAAACGCTTGTCAAGGCCTCTGAGCAACGACCCGCCGCCGGCCAGATAGATACCGGTCTTGAAAATATCGGCCGAAAGTTCGGGAGGCGTCATTTCCAAGGCACTCAGCACCGCCGCTTCGATCTTGAGAATCGAACGGTCGAGCGCCTGTGCGATTTCGGCATAATTCACCACGATTTCCTTGGGAATGCCGGTGAGCACGTCGCGTCCCTGCACGGCAAAATCCTCGGGCGGATTGTCCAGTTCGGGCAAGGCCGCACCCACCTCAATCTTGATGCGCTCGGCGGTGTAGTCCCCGATTTTGATATTATGCCGCTTGCTCATGTATTCCTTGATGTCCTGATTGAAATCGTCGCCCGCCACGCGAATGGATTTGTTGCTTACGATACCGCCCAACGCGATAACGGCGATTTCGCTGGTGCCGCCGCCCACGTCAACCACCATATTGCCGTGAGGTTCAAGCACATTCAAGCCGATACCGATAGCGGCAGCCATAGGTTCGTGAATCAGCTTCACCTCTCTGGCACCCGCCTGTTCGGCCGAGTCGCGCACGGCGCGTTCCTCCACTTCGGTGATGCCGGAGGGAATGCAGATGACCATTTTCAAGGCCGGCGAAAAAACGCTCTTGGGCGCGGGAATTTTCTTGATCAGTTCGCGCATCAGGCTTTCGGTGGCCTGAAAGTCGGCAATCACGCCGTCTTTCATGGGACGGATGGTCTTGATGTGGTCGGGCGTCTTGCCCTGCATCATCATGGCTTCCTTGCCCACGGCCAAAACCTTGTCCGTATTGCGGTCTATGGCGATGATAGACGGTTCGTCCACCACCACTTTGTCGTTGTATATGATTATCGTATTGGCCGTTCCGAGGTCAATGGCGATATCGCGGTTCATGAATGAAAAAAGCCCCATAGGTGTATCTTTCTAAAAATGCGCGCCAAAATTAAAATTTTATTCTTTTTTTTGCAATGTTCGAGCGTAAGAAAACTTAATGTAGTGGCATGAACCTGAAAGAAAAATTGAGCGAACCCGTGTTCGGGATGATTCGGAAAACAGCCGGAGAGACCGATGCAGAAGTTTATGTAGTAGGCGGTTATGTCCGTGATTTGTTGTTGCAACGCCCCTCTTCCGACATCGATTGCGTGGTGTTGGGAAACGGGGTGGATTTTGCCCGGAAAGTGTGTGCCGAAATCGCCTCGCAGGACGGCAAGGCTCCGCATCTGGCGGTATTCGAGCAATTCGGCACCTGCAAATTCGAATATAACGGCATGGAAATCGAATTCGTGGGCGCACGCAAGGAAACCTATACGCCCGGCTCGCGCAAACCGCAGGTATCGGAAGGCACCCTGCAGGACGACCAGCATCGCCGCGACTTCAGCATCAACGCCATGGCGCTTTCGCTCTCAAACAGGAATTTCGGGGAACTGCTCGACCCGTTCCGCGGACTGGAAGATTTGGAGGCACACAGCGTGCGCTCGCACCGCGACCCCGACCAAAGTTTCGAGGAAGACCCCTTGCGCATGCTGCGGGCGGTGCGTTTCGCCTCGCAATTATATTTCGACATCGAGCCGGACACCTTCGAAGCCATCATGCGCAACGCCGCGCAAATCAAAACCTTGTCGGCGGAACGCATCACCGAGGAATTCAACAAGATTCTGCTCTCGCCCCAACCTTCCTACGGCTTGCGCCTGCTCGACGCCGCAGGCCTGTTGGGTCTGTTCTTTCCCGAAATGCTCGCGCTCAAAGGCGTGGAAACCATAAAAGGCAAGTCTCACAAAGACAATTTCGAACACACTTTGGAGGTGCTCGACCACGTGGCCTACGCGCACGGCGATTTGTGGCTGCGGTGGGCGGCGCTCCTGCACGACATCGCCAAGCCCCGCACCAAGCGTTTCGACGCCGTGCGCGGCTGGACGTTCCACAGCCACGAATTCGTGGGAGGCAAAATGGTGCCCGATATTTTCCGCCGATTCAAGCTGCCTTTGGACGAACACATGCGTTTTGTCCGCAAAATGGTGGAACTGCATCTGCGTCCCATTATCCTGGCCGAAGACATCGTGACCGATTCGGCGGTGCGTCGCCTGGCTTTCGAGGCGGGAGAGGACATAGACGCGCTGATGACGTTGGGACGTGCCGACATCACCTCCAAGAACCGCGAGAAGGTGGCGCGTTACAAAAACAATTTCGTCATTGTGGAAAACAAGTTGAGGGAATTGGCCGAAAAAGACTACATCCGCAATTTGCAGCCGGTGGTGTCGGGAACCGATATCATGGAGCATTACGGTCTGCCGCCCTGCAAGGAAATCGGTATCATCAAGACGAGGGTGAAGGACGCGGTGCTCAACGGCGACATCGCCAATACGGTGGAGGAAAACTGGGCTTTGATACGGGAAGTGGCGGAGGAATTGGGCTTGAAACGGAGGGAAGACGATGGCCGATAAGGTGCTCAAAGTGTTGGAAGGGCCCACGGCGGTGGGCAAGACCGCCTTGGCTATCCGGTGGGCGAAGCGCTACGGCACGGAAATCGTAAGCGCCGACTCCCGTCAGTTCTACCGCGAACTCAATATAGGTGTGGCGCGACCCTCCGAAGCGGAATTGGCCGAGGTGCCGCATCATTTCATCGCCTGCAAGAGCGTGGAGGAATATTATAGTGTATCGCGCTACGAAGAGGAAGCCTTGGCGTTGTTGGAGCGGCTTTTCGCCCGCTACGACACGGTTGTTATGGCAGGCGGTTCGGGATTGTATGTGAACGCAGTCTGCAACGGCATCGACGAACTGCCCGACCCCTCCCCCGCCCTGCGGCAGGAACTCAAGGATCTGTTGCAGGAAAAAGGCATAGGCTACCTGCAGGAAAGACTCAAGGAACTCGACCCTGTCTTCTACGAAAAAATAGACTTGCAGAATTCGGTGCGGCTGCGGCGGGCGTTGGAAGTCTGCCTCACAACAGGCAAGCCCTATTCTTCGCTACGCACCAACCCGCGCAAGAAGCGGCCTTTTTCTATCGAACGCTATGTGCTCGACCGCCCCAAGGAAGAACTCTATCACCGCATCAACCTCCGCGTAGACCTCATGATGCAAAGCGGCTTGCTCGAAGAAGCCAAGGCGCTCTATCCGCACCGCGAACTGAACGCCCTGCAGACCGTAGGCTACCGCGAACTCTTCGATTATTTCGACGGAAAAATCTCTCTGGAACAAGCCGTCACCGACATCAAGACCCACACCCGCCGCTATGCCAAACGGCAGCTCACGTGGCTCCGCGCACAGGAAAACGTCACTTGGATTGATGCGCGGCAAAGGCAAGAATGATGCCGAGTACCACGCCGAGGAAAGCGGCGAAAAGCACCTGATATTCGCCCGGCAGCATGAATGTTACGGTATGCGCGGGAATCCAGAAGAAAGGAATCGTTTTCTTGAACACGAAA
>CAMWQD010000116.1 GCA_947176325.1 uncultured Bacteroidales bacterium
ATGCAGGCGTTGCCTCCCCGGCACAGAACCGCCATATCGTCCTCCACGCTCTCCGCGCCGAAATCGTGCCCCAACAGCAGGCAGGCTTCGCGATAGTTGGGCGTGATGATGGTGGCCAAGGGAAACAGCACGTTCCGGTAGGCCTCCACGGCATCCCACTCTATGAGGCGGTCGCCGCCGAAAGACACCATGACGGGATCCACCACCTTGGGAATGTCGGGATAATCCTTGAGCAATCCCGCCAAAGCCTCTATCAGCTCGCGGGTAAAGAGCATACCCGTCTTGACGGCTTCGGCCTTCGGGTCGTCGAGAAACAGACGCACCGCCTCCACCACCCATTCCACCGGCAGCGGATGCACGCCCTTCACATGAATACTGTCTTTATTCACGAGGCACGTCACCGCGCCCGCTCCAAAAGCACCGCAGGCCGACACCGCTTTGATGTCGGCCTGCACGCCCGCACAGCCCAAGTTTTCACTTCCGGCTATGCACAATACTTTCTTATAGTTCATTATTTATAGAACTCCACGCTTTCGGGTTTGAAGGCGGCGATGAACGAAGCATGACGCTGCACCATGCCTTCGCCATAGGCCACAAACACCTCCGCGCTCTTGCGGAAAGCCTCGCTGCGGTTGGCATCGAGCAACACGAGGTTGCCCAAAATCGTGTAACCGGCAATCTCCACCAGACGACGGGCGTGGAAGTCCACCAACTCGTCGTTGCCCATGCCCTTCACGGTTTCCACGGCCTTGTCCAGTTCGGCATGCATCCGCTTGAGAATTTCGCGCAAAGGCTTCAGTTCCGCCTTCACCTCCTCCTGTTCGTAACTTTCAATCAACTTGGAAGCGTTTCCGTTGAGCACGTGACGGATAGCCGCCACCACCTGCAACTGCGACGTACCTTCGTAAATGGTGAGGATACGGGCGTCGCGATACATGCGCTCCACGGGAAAATCCTTCATGAAGCCCGTACCGCCGTGAATCTGAATGGCATCGTAGGCGATTTGGTTCGCGTACTCGCTCGAAAACATCTTCAGGATAGGCGTAAGCATATCGGCGTTGCGCTGATAGAGCTTCATCTCGGCGCGCTGTTCGGGGGTGAGCTTCACACCCTCGTTCACCATGGCCGCATAGGTCTTGCTCAAGTCCACGGCGCGCGAGGTCTCGTAGAGCACCGAGCGGGCGGCGTCCAGTTTGGCTTTCATCACCGCCAACAATTCATAAACGGCGGGGAACTCGATAATCGCCTTGCCGAACTGTTCACGTTCTCCGGCATATTTGAGAGCGGTGCGGTAGGCGGCTTCCGAAAGCCCCACCGATTGGGCGCCCACGCCCAATCGTGCGCCGTTCATCAACGACATCACATACTTAATCAAGCCTAACTTGCGCTCGCCCACCAAACGGGCGGGCGCGTTGGTAAACACCAGCTCGCAGGTGGGCGAGCCCTTGATACCCAACTTGTTCTCTATACGGCGCACCCGTACGCCGCCCCAAGCGCGGTCGTGCACGAAATACGACAGACCGCGGCCGTCGCGCGTGCCTTCCTCACTGCGCGCCAATACCAATTTTATATCGGCGTCGCCGTTGGTGATGAAACGCTTCACGCCATTGAGCATCCACATGCCCTTGGCCTCGTCGTAGGTGGCCTTGAGCTGCACGGCCTGCAAGTCGCTGCCCGCATCGGGTTCGGTGAGGTCCATGCTGCACGTCTTGCCCTCGTGGATACGCGGCAGGAATTCCTGTTTGATTTCCTCGGTCGCAAACTCGCAAATGGTTTCGGCGCAGTCCTGCAAGCCCCAGATATTGGCGAAACCCGCATCGCCGCGCGACACGATTTCGGCGGCCATCACATAAGGCACCGTAGAGAAATTCAAACCGTTGTATTTGCGCGGCAAGGCAATTCCATACACGCCCGCCTGCGTCAGCACATCGTGGTTTTCCTGCGTGCCCCGGGCGTACTTCACCCGGCCGTCAATCACCTGAGGGCCTTCGTGGTCTACCTCTTCGGCGTTCTTATCCAGCACATTGGCCGAAATGTCGCCGATAATCTCCATCACCTTGTCGTAGCTGTCCATGGCGTCCTCGAAATTCTCGGGCGCATAGTCGAACTTATCTTTGTCGGCATAGTTGTTTTCCCTCAAATCCACGCATTTTTTCATCTGCGGGTGATTCAAATGGAATTTGAGAGCCTCGTTATCGCTATAGAAATTCATAGGTCTGTGTCTTTATTTGGAGTTTTCCTTGTAATACTTGA
This sequence comes from uncultured Bacteroidales bacterium, assembly GCA_947176325.1. Taxonomy (GTDB): domain Bacteria; phylum Bacteroidota; class Bacteroidia; order Bacteroidales; family P3; genus Pullibacteroides. The sequence goes on from CAMWQD010000116.1 coordinate 2,254, forward strand.
TGAGTTTGGGCACCACGTCCATGGCCGAAGCCGTGATGACGTAGTCGGCGATGGCGTTCATGGGCGCATCGGGATCGGTGTTGATGCTGATGATCTTGCCCGATTGATCCATACCGGCGCGGTGCTGCACCGAACCCGAGATACCGCAGGCGATATAGAGTTTGGGACGCACCGTCACACCCGTCTGGCCAATCTGACGTTCATGCTCAATCATGCCCGCATCCACGGCGGCACGGGTGGCGCCTACTTCGCCGCCCAGCAAATCGGCCAGCTCGTAGAGCATCTTGAAATTCTCGCGGCTTCCCATGCCGTAACCGCCGGCCACGATAATCTGCGCACCCTTGATATTCACTTTCTGCGCTTCAATGGCACGGTCGATAATCTGACATACGAAATCGGCGGCATCCACATATTTGTTCACGTCGATGCGTTCCAACTTGCCCTTGTAGTCGGCCTTGTAGATTTCTTTCTTCATCACGCCCTCGCGCACGGTGGCCATTTGCGGCCTCGTGGAAGGATTCACAATCGTGGCGATGATGTTTCCTCCGAAAGCGGGACGAATCTGATAGAGCAGATTCTTATAGACTTCCTTGGTCTTGATGTCTTCGTGGTCGCCGATTTCGAGGCTGGTGCAGTCGGCGGTGAGGCCGCAGAGCAGGCTGGAAGCCACGCGGGGAGCCATGTCGCGACCCACCGAGGTGGCGCCGAAAAGCAGGATTTCGGGCTTGAGCTCCTGCGCCAGCTTCACCACAATGGAGGTGTGCGGCAAGGTGGTGAAGGGAAACAGACGCTTGTCGTCGGCATAGTGGATTACGTCCACGCCGTAGGGATAGAGCGTTTTTTCCAAGTCTTTCACCTCGTGTCCGATTACAATCGCTTCCAGGCCCACACCGAGGGTGTCGGCCAATTTACGCCCTTTGGAGAGCAGTTCGAGGCTCACGTCGGCAATGCCGCGTTCCTCGGTCACTTCGCAATATACAAATACGTTATTCATGTTCTTTTTGATTTTAAGGAATTTGCGTGATTTCTCCCCTATCCGATGATATGGGTCGAAATCAATTCTTTAACCAATTCGTTGACGGAAGCGTCCGAACCGTCTATCCGTTTGGCTTCCTTGTGCACCAACACCACATTGTCTATTTTCTTCACCTTGGTGGGCGAGCCGCTCATACCCAGACGGGCGGGATCGGCATCGAGATCGGCGGCAGTCCACTCGCCTATCTGCAAGGCTTTGTCGGCCTGCACCTTCGCCTTGCGCATCTCGGAAGCCTGCGCCAGTTCGTTGGGCGCGGCGGCGTGCTTGTAGCGCATCACCCGCACCGCATGACGCGGACGGCATTCCTTGGCAGAACCGTGCACGGTAATCAAACACGGGAGCGGGGAAGAAACCGTTTCCACCCCACGTTCCAAGCGGCGCTTGATAATGATATTCTTCGCATCCACCTTCACCAATTCTTCGGCATAGGTGATCTGCGGCATATGCAGTTTCTCGGCGGTCTGCGGCCCTACTTGGGCAGTGTCGCCGTCTATGGCCTGACGGCCGCACAGCACCACATCGAAGGGGGCGAGCTTGCGCAACGCCATGGAAAGCGTATAAGAGGTGGCCAGCGTATCGGCACCCGCAAATTTCATGTCGCTCACCACGCAACCGGCATCCGCACCGCGGTACATAGACTCGCGCACGATTTCGGCCGCCCTTCCGGGCCCCATGGTAAGCACGAAAATCTCGGCTCCCTGCACTTTTTCCTTAATCTGAATTGCCATTTCCAAGGCATTGAGGTCTTCCGGATTGTAGATGGCCGGAAGGGCGGCCCGGTTGATGGTTCCGTCTTCTTTCATGGCATCTTTGCCCACATTGCGCGTGTCGGGAACCTGCTTGGCCAAAACAACGATTCTAAAACTCATATTCTCGGTTTTAAGTTTGCAACAAAACTTGCAAATGTACAAAAAATAAAGGGGTATCGCAACTTTGTCGCGACACCCCTCTTTCGCAAGACGGTTATTCCCGTCCGAGAAAACTTTCGGCTATCTCTTCACCACCTTCACCACCAGATTCCTTCCGTCGAGCAAGGTGAAATGCAACAGATAGACACCGCTTTGCAGAGCCGTCATCGAAACGGTTCCGGCATTTTCCAGCACCTTCCCCACCCGCTTTCCTGCAAGGTCGGTAAGGATAAGCGTGCGGTATTCGCCTTCTATATGCAGGTTTTCGCCCACGGGATTCGGGTATACGCGCAAACCGTAGGCTTTGCCCACTTCAACGGCGGCATCCGAAGGATCGATATAGAGGGTTGCGGCAAGTTGCTCTTCCGCTCCATCGTATTGAGCCCCTACCGTAAAGCCATATTCATGGCCGCCTTTCAGTCCGGTCTGTTGGAAACTGAGTCCCGTCAGCAAGGTTTCGTTCAGCTTCACATCATTTTCATTATATACGTTGAAGCCGAGCAACTTGATGCCGTCGCTCGTGGTCTTGGGGCCATCGGTAAGCACCGTAGAGGAAGCCGCTTTCCACGGCATTTCCATCTTTATCATCTTTTCCTGCAGGTAGGCGGCGGGATCGGGCGCCAAAGCGGCCTCCTCCAAATCTCTGCG
>CAMWQD010000117.1 GCA_947176325.1 uncultured Bacteroidales bacterium
CTTGGGGCAGTGTGTCGCAGAGCGGAAACGGCACCTATAAAAAGGACTCCTTGGCTACTATCATCGCCACACCCAACGAGGGGTATCGTTTCGTGAATTGGACAAAAGAGGGCGTTTCGGTGTTCGCCACGGCTGCCGACACTACTTTTGCCGTTACTGAAAATCTTATCCTTATCGCTCATTTCGAGAAAATTCCCGATGAACCTGTGCCGCCTGTGGAGGAGGGTTTCACGGTAACTCTCACCCCCAATAATTCCGCGTGGGGCATGGTGTTCAAGACGGGCAACTGCATCTATGGAGAGGGCGAGGAAATCAAGATATTGGCCTTGCCTTTTGCGGGCTATCGTTTCGTGAACTGGACGATGCCCGACGGTTCGGTGTTCGGCACCGATTCACTTCTCACCTTCAAAGTAACAGAGAACCTTGACCTTACCGCCAACTTCGAGCCGATACCGGCGGTGAAATCCGAATTGCGGCTGGATTCCATTCCGGTGGGGATGGTGGCGCCTCCGCTGCTGCCCAACAACGGGCTGCCGGGTTTTCCCGTAGAGGGCTATCCGTTTGAGGCCGAGGCGTTGATTCATAGGGCGGTGTTCTACGGCGATTCGGCGGTGCTGCGGCTCTGCGCGGGCAATGAGGTGCGCATCGCTATGGCCACTTCCGGCGGGGAGGGGACGCTTTCCTACACTTGGACGGCAGACGGGGGCGGTGTTTCCGTATATGAAAGTGGCTTTGCCTTGGAGGAATGGCCCTACGTGACGCAGGATTCGGTGTTGGTGCTGTTCTTTCCCGACAGCGGCACGCATCTTCTGAACTGCCATATCAGCGACGGGGCGGGTGCGGCGCTCGATGTGAAGGTGTATGTGGGCTATCACGCGCCCGAGCCGCTCTATATAGAAACGTTGCCCAAGACTACGTCGGCCCGGTATTACGAAGGGCAGGCGGTTTGTTTTCAGGCGCGTCCGCAGCGTTATGCCGATTACCACTGGTTCCGCGTGGGGGGCCGTGAGGGTTCTGCGGAGATAACCGACCGGCAGGTGACGCAAGGGGCTCTATATCCTGCTTCGTTTAAGTTGGAAAGACCCGAAGAACAGCATCAGGTGTGGGTGAGCGTCATCGACCGCAACGGCTGTCGAATTTGGGACAGCACGGGGGTGGCGTTGATGAAGATGCCCAACGTGATGGTGCTCGACGACCCCAACCGTCCGCTCGACGGGGTGATATTTCCTGAATTCGAGGTGGAGATTACCAATGCGTGGGGTTTGTGCATCAAGGGATTTTCTGACCGCAACGGCAATGGAAGCAGCCGGGGCTGGGACGGGCGCACGCCTTCGGGCACAAAGGTTACCGCCGGCACCTACTACTATAAAGTGAAGATACCCACACTCGACGGCTTTGTCTATATGCCCGGCGCCGTCACCGTGGTGAATCGGTAAATTCTTATTCCCCGAGGAAGGTCTTGAGGTGCTTGCTGCGGGCGGAGCTTTTGAGGCGGCGGATAGCCTTTTCCTTAATCTGACGCACACGCTCGCGGGTGAGGTCGAACTTGGCGGCGATTTCGTCGAGGGTGAGGCCGTGATGCCCGCCTATGCCGTAGAAAAGGTTGAGCACGTCGCGTTCCTTCTCGGTGAGGGTGGCCAAAGCCCGTTCAATCTCGCGCGAAAGCGACTCCTTCATCAAAGACTGGTCGGTGGAGGGAGCGTCTTCGTTGATATAGACGTCGATGAAATTGGTTTCTTCGTCCTGCACCAAAGGCGCGTCCATAGACACGTAGCGCGTGGTGATGTTCAGCACTTCCGAAATCTTCTCCTTGGGCATGTCGAGGCTCGCGGCGAGTTCGTCGATAGAGGGCGGACGCTCGTATTTCTGCTCCAGACGAGACGATTCCTTCTTGATTTTGTTGAGCGAACCCACCTGATTGAGCGGCAGACGCACGATACGCGACTGTTCGGCCAAAGCCTGCAGAATGGACTGACGGATCCACCACACGGCATAGGAAATGAACTTGAACCCGCGGGTTTCGTCGAAACGCTTGGCGGCCTTGATTAATCCGAGGTTGCCTTCGTTGATGAGGTCGGGCAGGCTCAGGCCTTGGTTCTGATATTGCTTGGCCACCGAAACCACGAAACGGAGGTTGGACTTGACCAGTTTGTCGAGGGCCTTGGTGTCGCCCATACGGATGAGCCCGGCCAGGCGCACTTCTTCTTCGGCAGAAATAAGTTCTTCTTTTCCAATATCTTGTAGATATTTGTCGAGCGAAGCGGTTTCGCGGTTGGTGATGGATTTCGAAATCTTTAACTGACGCATAAATTGTATTTTTCATATTATACGCAAAAACCGAAAAATGTTTCAAAATTCCTTTTTCGGGACGAAACGCGTATCTTCGTTGCTCGGAAAAGGATAGACCCATGCACAAGCATACCACAAAATTCATCTTCGTTACCGGCGGAGTGGCCTCGTCGTTGGGCAAAGGCATCATCTCCGCGTCTTTGGCGCGTCTGTTGCTCTCCCGCGGCTACAAGACCACCATTCAGAAACTCGACCCCTACATCAACATCGACCCGGGCACGCTCAACCCCTACGAACACGGCGAATGCTACGTAACCGAAGACGGAGCCGAAACCGACCTCGACCTGGGGCACTATGAACGCTTCACCAACATCCCCACCTCCCAGGCCAACAATGTCACCACGGGGCGTGTCTATCAATCCGTTATCGAAAAGGAACGGCGCGGCGACTACCTCGGCAGCACCGTGCAGGTGGTTCCCCACATCACCGACGAAATCAAACGCCGCATCAAACTCTTGGCCGAAGGGGGTAAATTTGATTTGATAATCACCGAAATAGGGGGAACTGTGGGCGACATCGAATCCTTGCCCTATATCGAGGCCGTGCGTCAGCTCACGTGGGAAAGCCCCGACGACGTGATGGTGATACACCTCACCTATATGCCCTATCTGGCGGCGGCGGGCGAGCTCAAGACCAAGCCTACCCAGCATTCGGTGAAGGCGATGCTGGAACAAGGCTTGCAGCCCGACATGATTGTCTGCCGCACCGAACACCCCATAAGCCGCAGCGCGCGCGACAAGGTGGCGCTTTTCTGCAATGTGCGTCCCGAATGCGTCATCGAGAGCCGCGACGCCAAAAGCATCTACGAAGTGCCTTTGTTGATGATGCAGGAAGGGCTCGACCGCGAAGTGCTGCGCACCCTCAGGCTGCCCTACGGCGGCAAGCCCAACCTTACGCCGTGGCGGGTTTTCCTGCGCCGTCTGGAGCATCCGCGCCACGAAGTGAAGATTGCGTTGGTGGGCAAATACGTGGAGCTTCACGATGCCTACAAGTCTATTTTGGAGGCCTTTTTGCAGGCGGGAGCCATGAATTCGTGCAAGGTGCAGGTGAAAATGGTGCATTCCGAACAGCTCAACAAAGCGAATGTGGAGAAGATGTTGGGTGATTGTCAAGGCGTTCTGGTGGCGCCCGGGTTCGGCAAACGCGGCATCGCCGGCAAGCTCGCCGCCATCGAATACGCCCGCACCCGCCGCGTTCCCTTCCTCGGCATCTGCTTGGGCATGCAGTGCAGCGTGATAGAATTCGCCCGCAACGTGTTGGGCTGGAAAGACGCCGATTCCACCGAAATGAACCTCAAGACGCATTATCCGGTCATCCACATCATGGATAATCAGAAGAACGTCAAGAATATGGGTGGCACGATGCGTTTGGGTGCCTATCCCTGTTCGCTCAAGAAAGGCAGCCTGCTGGCGGAAATCTACGGCACGGAGGCCATTTCCGAACGTCACCGCCACCGCTACGAACTCAACAACGACTATATCAAAGATTTCGAGAAGGCGGGTATGAAAGTGGCGGGCGTGAACGTCGGAAAAGACGCTTCGGGCAAGAAAATCACCCGTGTGGAAGCGGTGGAGATACCCAAACACCCGTTTTTCGTGGGTGTGCAATATCACCCCGAATACAAAAGCACGGTCGAGAACCCGCATCCCCTTTTCATCGCTTTCGTGGCCGCCGCCATGCGGAACATTTAGGCGGTTGAGCGTGCCTTGAAACGTTATGTCGTCGCTCAATAAGGAAATTCTCAGAATCGGGATACCGGCCATTGTGGCCAATATCACCACTCCTGTGCTGGCCTTGGTCGACACGGCCATTACGGGGCACATGGGGAGCCCTGTGTATATCGGGGCCATTGCCGTGGGTGGCGTGATGTTCAATATGATTTACTGGCTTTTCGGTTTTCTGCGTACCGGTGCGTCGGGGCTGGCGGCACAGGCCTACGGAGCCGCCGACATACGCGAGCAGACGCTTACGCTCTACCGTTCTTTGGGTGTGGGGGTGTTGATAGGCTTGGCGCTCGTGGCGCTGCAATCTCCTCTTTTGTGGTTGATGCAGAAGATTATAGCCGCCGACCCCGAAACGGCGGTTTTTGCCGGCCAATATTTCAAGATTCTGATTTACGGGGCTCCCGCGGTCTTGGCCACCCACGCGCTTTCGGGTTGGTTTCTGGGCATGCAGAATTCGCGGATGTTGATGTGCACTTCGCTTGTTGTTAATTTTATTAATATATTTGTGAGCCTTGGATTGGTGTTGGGACTCAAGTGGCAGATTCCGGGCGTGGCCGTGGGGACGCTCACGGCGCAGTGGGCGGGGTTTGGCGTGGGGCTTCTGTTCCTGCGCAAATACCGCCTGGCGCACGTTTCCCGAGGCGATGTGTTCGAGCCCAAGCCGCTCAGACGCTTTTTTGTCGTCAATCGGGATATGATGCTGCGGGGCCTGTGTTTTATTGTGATGACGACATGGTTCACCAAGGC
>CAMWQD010000118.1 GCA_947176325.1 uncultured Bacteroidales bacterium
CCCTCGCATAGCGCTTGGGGCGAAGGAAGGTCGCAGACACGCACGCCCAGACGCGAACCCGGCACACAGGGATTATATAAGTCGGTGCCCACCGAGGAGATTTCGGGATTGACGCGAAGCCCCAACGAAACTTCGGGATTGGCTTGCCGCATTTTTTGTCCGCAACGGGTGAGTTGGTTTAGCGAATTGAAAGTGAGATGACTGCTCAGGCGCGCTATTTCATCGGCATCTTCCTGAGTATAGGCGGGCGTGTAGGTGTAGGCGGGCGTACCCATTTCCTCAAAGGCCAACCTCGCTTCGTTGAGCGAACTTGCCGTGGCGCGGGTGAATCCTTTTTCGCGCAGAAACGGAAAGGCTTTCCACATGGCAAAACCTTTCAGGGCAAGGATGATTTCCACGCCCGCTTCGTCGCGCACACGGGCCAGAGTGTTGAGGTTGCGGTCGAGCAAAGCCTTGTCCATCACATAGCAAGGATTGGGAAGCGTGGAAAGCAGGGCGGGGGAGAGGGGAAGGGTGTCGGGCATCATGGCGTGTTGTGTGTGTATATGGGTTCTTCACTCCGTAAAAAAATCGTCGGCAAAGTTAAGCAAATACGCTTTTTCCACCGTGCGGGTGAGGGCGGTGTAGAGCCAACGCAGAAATTCCACGTCGAGCATGTCCTCGGTAAAATACCCTTGGTCGACAAACACGCACGGCCATTGTCCGCCCTGCGTCTTGTGGCAGGTGAGCGCATAGGCGTATTTTATCTGCAAGGCATTGAAGTAGGGATTTTTTTTCAGAAACTCCATGCGTTTGGCTTGGGAGGTCAACTCCGGATAGTCTTCCAAAATCTTCTCTCCCATTTCCCGAATCTGCGCATACGGCAGGCTGGCCGCCTCCACGTGCAGGGCTTCCGTCAACACCTTCACTTCCAAAACCGGTTCATCGGGATAGTCCACCAAACGGGCCTCGATGTCGGCAAAGTGAAATCCATACAGTTCTTCACGATGCTTTATCTTCATCACCTCTATCATATCCCCGTTGGCAATGAAACCTGCTTTGGAACCCTCCGGCAGCCAAAAATAATTGTTCTTGAGCACCATGAGCAAGTCGCCCGCCACAAGTTCGCTCTCGTGGCCGAAAATGCGGTAGCGGATTTCGTCGTTGAACAGGTTGGCGCGTTTGTTGGAGCGAGTGATGAATACAATGTCCTCCCGTTCCCGCCTACTGTATTCTTTCTGCAAAATATCCTCCAGTTCCGCCCCGCCGATGCGTTGCAGATCCATGCGCATATCTTCCTGTTCCTGCAAGGCAAAGAGGGGCAGACGAATCATGGCGTTTTCTTCCTCCGCAATTTTCTCGCGCAGAAGCGTGGCGTTTTCGAGCACCAAGGAGCCTTTTCCTTGCCGCACCACTTGGTCTAAGGTGTAGGAGAAAAACTGAAAGGGAAACGAAGAGGAAAGGTAATCCAAGTCGAGGGCGGGGCTGTAGGGAGAGCCTACGGGCGGCAACTGCGCGCTGTCGCCCACCAGCAACACGCGGCATCGGTAGCCGCTTTGCACGTAGCGGAAAAAATCGAAGAAAAGGGAATCTTCCTCGCCTATCATCGAGGCTTCATCCACAATATAAAGCGTGTTTCTCGAGCGGTTTTCCTTTAAGGAGAGGCCTTTGTTGGCGTTCAGAAAATTCGAGTCGGGGCGGGCGGCGGACGCTTCGTCGGCATAGTAGATTTGCTTGTGAATGGTGTAGGCGGGTCTTCCCGAATAGGCCGCCAGCACTTTCGCCGCCCGCCCCGTAGGCGCCAGCAACACCGGCGTGATGTTCAGACTCGGCAACACTTTCACCAACGCGCTCACCACAGAAGTCTTGCCCGTTCCCGCGTAGCCGGTGAGCACGAAGCCCACATCTTCCCGAAAGTGCAGGATAAACGAAGTCAGTTCCCTTATCAGCCCCGCCTGCCCCAAAGTAGGCGTGAAAGGAAGCTGACGGGCAATCATTCCGACTATATCTTCCCTTGTAAGTTTTGTTGCCATTTCCACGCGCTGCGCGTCATCTCGTCCAACGTGCGGGACGCTTTCCATCCCAAAATCTTCTCCGCTTTCTCGGCATTCGCCCAAATCTGTTCGATATCGCCTTCGCGCCGCGTTGTGATTTCGTAGTTGAGCTTGCAGCCCGTGGAGCGTTCAAAACTCTTGATTACATCCAGCACCGAATAGCCGCAACCCGTTCCGATATTGAAGAAGTCCATGCCTTCGAAATCGCCTTTCTCCATGTGTTTCAAGGCGCAGACATGCGCGGCGGCCAAGTCGCACACATGAATGTAGTCGCGGATAGGTGTGCCGTCGGGCGTGTTGTAGTCGTTGCCGAACACCATGAGTTTTTCGCGGATTCCTGCCGCCGTTTGCGTGATAAAGGGCATGAGGTTGCCCGGCACGCCGTTGGGCAGTTCTCCGATAAGCCCCGAAGGATGTGCGCCGATAGGGTTGAAGTAGCGCAAGGCCAAAATCTTCCACGGCTTGCCCACGGCTTCTTTCGCCGCCGCCTTCACCCGATACGCATGCACCAAGTCTGTCAAAATATCTTCGGCAATCTGCTTGGTGTTTCCGTAGGGGCAGTTCGCCGCCAAGCGCGGGGTCTTTTCGGTAACGGGCAGTTTCTTCGGCTGTCCGTATACCGTGCACGACGACGAAAACACCAGCGTCCGGCAGTCCGATTTCTCCATTCCCTCCAGCACATTCAGCAACGAATCTATGTTGTTGCGGTAGTAGTGAAGAGGAATGCGCACCGATTCTCCCACCGCCTTGGCCGCTGCAAAGTGAATCACGGCATCGGCATCCGAATGGATGTTGAAGAATTGCAGGCAAGCCTGCCGGCTGCTCAAATCCACTTGCTCGAACACGGGCCTCTGCCCGGAAATCTTTTCGATATTGTCTACCACCGACGCCAGCGAATTGCTCAGGTTGTCGGCAATCACCACCGTATAACCTTGTTGCTGAAGCTCCACCACCGTATGCGAACCGATGAATCCGCAGCCTCCCGTCACAATAACCTTTTTCATATCTCTTAAAAAAAAGACCCATAAGTCGAGCCTATGGGTCGGAGTTTCAAAAATCCGTGAACGGGCAAGACTACCGCATTACGGGCACGTCGGGAATACCGAGTTTCTTCTTCACCAAAGGCATCACGTCCACCGCATCGGGGCCGGTATACAAGGCGTTGTTTCCCGCATCGAAAATGTAGGCGAACTTACCTTCCTTCGCCACGTCCTTCACCGCGTTGGTGATTTTCTCGATAATCGGGGCCAAAAGCTCCTGCGTCTTGCGCTGGTAGTCTTCTTCCGACTGCTGGGCGAATTCCTGCACCCGCACCTGCATATCCTGCAACTCGCGCGTCTTGGTCTGCTTGATCAATTCCGACCATTGGCTTTGGTTGTTCTGATATTCAGCGTATTTGGTCTGCAATTCGTTCTGCATGCCGGCAATGAGGCTTTCCAATTCCTTGGCATATTCCTGCTGGGCACGTTGCGCCGAATCCATTTCGGGCATCATCTGCATCAGTTCGGTAGAGTTGAAGTGACCCAATTTCTGAGCCTTGACCGAAGAACAGAGCGCCACGGCCAACAATCCCGCCATAAGAGGCAATAAAAACTTTTTCATCTATCTTGTTTTAATTTTTTCGTTAGGACTGCAAAGATAGCAACATTCGTCAAAAGCCGACTATCGCTGCGGCTGGGCTTGCGGCTGAGCCTGCGGTTGCTCCTTGCCCGGTTCGTAGCCCATGTCCTTCAACACCTCGTTGCTGATGTCGTTCTTGGGGTCGGCGTAGAGGATGCCGGAGTTGTCGGAACGGTCGAACACAAACACAAATTGTTTCTGTTTGGCCTTTTTCTCGATAGCCGTATACACCTTGTCCTGAATAGGTTGAATCATTTCCGCCCGCTGTTTGTAGAGGTCGCCGTCCACGCCGAAGCGCTTTTTCTGCAAGTCTTTGGCAGCCTTTTCCTTGGCAATGATTTCGTTCTCGCGACGGTTCTTCATGTCCTGCGTCAAGAGAGGGGCATCGTTTTGGAATTTCTTGTAGAGCGCGTCGATTTCGGCGAACTTTTCTTCCAATTCCTTCTGCCATTCAATGGAAAGCTTGTCTATTTGTTCCTGTGCCTGAGCAAATTCGGGAATGTTCGACAAGATGTATTCGGTGTTGACGTAGGCGTATTTCTGAGCTTGGGCGTTGGTGAAAGCCGCGCTTGCCAAACCCATCAGGCCCACTACTGCAATCAAAATGTATTTCTTCATGGCATTTAAATTTTTTGGACACCAGTCCAAAGATACGATTAAATTTTATTCTGCGGGAGGGGTGGGTTGCTCCGAGGGCGGCAGAATAAGCTGTTGCTCGGCAGGATTGATATCCACAATGGCCTTGACCACATAGCGGGAGTGTCCGCGCCAAGGGAGCGCCCCGAAATATTCGGTGTAGCGCAGTTCCACTTCCTGGCCGCCCGAGCGCATCAACGAGTCGGCGATAACGGGGTCGGCAATCGAAAATTCAAATTCATTCGACTGCAAGCCGCCCCCTCTCGAACGGAAACCGCTCTGAATCAACTTCCCTTCGTAGGTCTTGAATAAAATACCCTTGCGTACCACATAGTTGAGTTGTCCTGTCTTGACCCCTTCGCCGAAAGGAAAGTAGAAACGGAAGGCAAAAAAGATTACGAAAGCCGCCACCAACACCAAAATGGTGATGTTCCGCACCCTCCGCCAGCGTCTGCGGCCCGGCGTGTTCTTCTTTGCGGCCTTATTTTCAGAAAAGTTTACATCCTGTTGGTTCATGAC
>CAMWQD010000119.1 GCA_947176325.1 uncultured Bacteroidales bacterium
GGCATTCTCTTCGATAAGACGGGCAAATGCGTCATCGAGGCCGAATTCGACTTGCAGGGCGCCGATTTGCAGGAGTTTTTCGCACGTCACGATTTGGACGAGAACGGAGACGATTTGATTCTGCGGCGCGAAGTGTTGCCGGCGGGCAAGTCGCGGGCCTTCGTCAACGATACGCCTGTTACGCTACCTGTTCTCAAGGAATTATCATCCAACCTCATAGACATACATTCCCAGCACGAGACGCTGGCGCTCAACCTCGCTTCGTTTCAGCTTAAACTGATAGACAGTTATCTGCCCGACAAGAACCTGTTGCACGACTACAAGGAGCGTTTCAAGCGCTATCAGGCTTGCGCGAAGGAGTTGACGCAACGGCAGGCCGAGCGCGACCAGGCTCGTAAGGAATACGACTACAATCAATTTCTCTTTTCGGAATTGGAGGCCTTGCAGCTGAAGCCCGGCGAGCAGAAGCAAATGGAGGAGGAGTTGGAGATTCTTTCCCATGCCGAGAGCTTGCAGGAGGTGTTTTCTGCGGGGCTGGCCCGTCTGGAGGGCGATGAATATGGCGTGATGAACACGCTTTCTTCCTTGCTCAAGGATTTGAAGAAATCCGCCGCCCACCATAGCGCGCTGGCGGCCGATGTGCCGCGTTGGGAGTCCTTGCTTATCGAACTCGACGATTTGCGCAAGGATTTGGAAACGTGGCGCGAGGAGGTGGAGAGCGACCCGCGCAAGAAACAACGCTACGAGGAGCGTCTGGACGCGATTTACCGTTTGGAGAAGAAACACGGCGTGGAAGACGTGCAGGAGTTGATTGATTTGCAGAACAAACTGCAAAGGCAACTCAACCTTTCCGAGAACGCCGAGGAGGAAATATCCCGTCTCGAAGAAGCGCTGAAGAAAGAGGAGGAGGCTTTGCACCTTCTGTCCTCCCGTCTCACCGCTGCCCGGAAAGCCTCCGCCCAAACCCTCCGCGAAGCCATTTTGGCTTCTTTAATGGAGTTGGGCATGGAACAGGCGCGTTTGGAAATTGCCTTTACGCCTTTGGAAACCTTTGGAAACGAGGGTTGTGACCGTGTGGCTTTCCTCTTTTCGGCCAACCTCGGCGCACCCTTGCAGGAAATGGCGAAGGTGGCTTCGGGGGGCGAACTGTCGCGGGTGATGCTGGCCGTGAAATCGGTTATCCATCAGGGCAGTTTGCTGGGTACCTTGATTTTGGACGAAATCGACACGGGCGTATCGGGCAAAATCGCGGCCAAGGTGGCGCGTATGATGAAGAATCTGAGCCGTTACATGCAGGTGGTGGCCATTACGCACCTGCCGCAGATTGCCGCGGCCGCCGACGTGCACTACCGCGTCTACAAGACGCTCGAAGACGGGGCGGCGGTGTCGAACATGAGCCGTTTGAGCGCGCAGGAACATATTGAAAGTGTGGCATCTATGTTGAGCAACGGGCCTGTCACCCCCGTGGCGCTCCAGGCCGCCCGCGAACTTGTAGAGGGATAGGAGGGAAGATGCAGGATCCGGCCGAGAACTATATGGACGAGGAGAGCCGCGGGCTCTACGACCGCTACCGCAATGAAAAACAACGGGGTGAGAGCGGTTTCTACGATGTGGACGAATATCTGTCCATCATCGCTTCCTATGGAATTTACGAGAATTACAAGGGTGCGCGGGACGTGATGCGCGAAGCCCGCGAGCGCTATCCCGAATCAAGCGAATTGCGTATCAAGGAGGCCGAATTGCTTATGGAGGACGGCTATGCGCAACGGGCGTTGGAATTGCTGGCCGAGGCAGAGAAGGTGGAGTCTTATTTCTATGAAATGCATTTGGTTAGAGGCCATGCGTTGAAGACTTTGGGCGAGTTCGAGAAGGCGGCGCAGTCTTTTCTCAAGGCGCGGGAAACCGGAGCCGAGGAAGTGGATGTGGAGATTGGTTTGGCGGCGGTGGCCGCTGCGGAGGGGAAGCGGGAGGAAGCCTGGCGGCACCTGCGGAAAATATTGGGTTCTCCGTCCGACAATGCGGAGCTCTGCAACCGTTTCATAGACTTGGCCGTAGACAGCGACTGTTTGGTGGAGGCCATGGAATACGTGCGCGGATTGCTCAAGGAATATCCTTATAAGATACACTATTGGAAAACATTGAGCGAACTTGCCGAGGAAGCGGGCAATTACGAACAGGCGGTGGAGGCCGAGGATTTTGTGTTGGCCATCGACCCCTCCAACGAAGAATCCTTGCTGCGCAAGTCGCATCTCATGGAATTTATAGACGAGGACATAGGGCAGCTCGAATTCTATCTGAGCTTGGAAAAGCGTTGGGACGACGACCCAAAGTTGCTGCCCGTGCGTCTGTCTATCGCCCACGAATACGAATTGTTAGAAAACCGCGCACAGGCGGAAGTGTATTACAATAAGTTGCTGGCCTACCCACAGGCCCGCCGCTACGCCTTGTTCCGTCTGGGCGTGCTGGCGCATTTCCGCTTCGACCTTCCCTTGGCCATGCGCTATTTCATGCAGGCGCTCGAGGTGGAGTCGGTGGAAGACGAGAGGGAAAATATCGCCATGATATATAGGGCGATAGCGCAGAATCACACCTATCAGGGCGAGGATGGGCCCGCGCTCGTGTTTCATCAAAAGGCCGTCGAAACCGCACCTCTCACCCGTGTGCATGCCTATGCCTATGTGGAGAATGCCTGTAGGATAGGGGGCGAGGCCGTGAACGAGGCACTCGCATTCTTCAAGGAAGACAGCACGTCCGACGCGCCTTGGTTTGCCTTGTGCCGGGCGGTGCTTTTCTACGAAAAAGGGCGTTACGAGGATGCCTATCGCCATTTTTCGCTCGCCTTCGCCGAGGGGCAGTATCTGCGCGAGGATGCCGACACCCGTTTTTCGGGTTTGTATTTCTTCGACAGCGCCGTTTTGGAAATCCGCAACGGCTTCGCTCCGGCTTTTTCGCCCGAGGCCGAGAGGGACGAGGATGAGGAGCCTTTCGAGTTCTACGGGCCGGCTTTGCAGGATGGTTACGTGCGCTTCGGTCTTGTGGGACATCCTCTGGATCATTCCTTTTCGGCAAGTTACTTCAACGAGAAGTTTAGGCGCGCCGGCTTGGCGCTCTGCCTCTATCAGAACCTCGATATGGAGAATGGTCAGGGCTTCGAAATCATGAAGAACACCGAAGTCTACCGGGGTTTCAATGTCACCATTCCCTACAAGCGGGCGGTGATGCCTTATTTAGACGAGCTTTCGCCGGCGGCGAAGGCCATAGGAGGGGTGAATGTGGTGGATGTGCGGGCGGGCCGGTGGGTAGGCCATAATACAGATTACAAAGGTTTTTCGCAGAGTTTGGAGGGGCTTTTGGCCGAGGGAGGTTCCGCGCCCGAAAGGGCTTTGGTGCTGGGCAACGGCGGGGCTTCGCAGGCCGTGCAGTATGCGCTGTATCAAAAGGGGATTCCTTATGTCTTGGTATGCAGGGAACCCGAAAAGGCTCGCGAAGATTTGAAAAACAAGGAATTCGCTCCGCTCGAAATTCTGTCATACTCCTCCTTGCCCCCCGAAACGGCGCGTTCCTGCCGGCTTTGGGTCAACACCACGTCGTTGGGCATGTGGCCGGCGGTGGATACGTTTCCGCCCGTGCCCTACGAGGCGCTGTCGGCAGACGGTTTCGCTTTCGATGTGGTGTATAATCCCGAACAGACGGCCTTTCTGCGGAAGTGCGCCGCCCAAGGTGCCAAGACGCGGAACGGTTTGGAAATGCTTCATATCCAAGCCGAAGAGGCGTGGAAGATTTGGACGGCCTAAACGCCTGAGCGGGCTTTAGAGCGAGAATACCGCCGACACGGGTCTGTGGTCGGAATATTCCACTTTGTGGGTGGTGAAGAAAAGGGTCTTGAGATTTCCTCTACTGAAGATATAATCAATTCTATACGACGGGTATACGCCTTGATACGACTGGCCGATGCCTTTCCCTGCCTTTACGAAGGCGTCCTTGAAGTCTTTTTTGGTGAAACGGGTGTAGGCGTAGGCCACGGGGTGTTCGTTCATGTCTCCGCACACGAGCACGCGGCGGGGGGCTTGCGTGCTGTCTATATGATTCAGAATGCGTTTCACTTGCTTTTCGCGGTTCAGCGTGGCGCGTTTCATCTTGCGCAGAAGGTGCGAGGAGCCTTCCTTATAGGTGTCGCGTTTGGACAGCGAGGAGAGGGAGGCGAGGAAGGTGGCGTCGGCTTCGTCGAAGAGGTAGGAGGCCAGGTGCATGTTGTAGACGCGCAGGGTGTCTTTTCCCGTCCATATATCGGCGAAAACGATGTCGCACAGGCTCATGCCGTCTATGCTGCCTTCTTGGAGAATGGGAAACTTGGAATAGATGCGGTTTCCGTAAAAGAAGTTCGATTGCGAGGCGGGGCGGGTGGCGTAGAGGTAGCCGGCTTTCTTGAGCGTGGGGCTCGACGGGAAGCTGTTGTCGCGGCTTTCGTAGGCTTCCTGAAAGCAGACGATATCGGCGTCCTGGTCGCCTACAAAGGCCAGAAGCTGGTTCTTGAGGTCGCCGCGTTTGTTGCCGTTTTCAGTGTAATAATCAAAGAGGTGAACGTTATAGGAAAGCACTTTGAGGGTGTTTCCGGCATAGCGCGCGGGGGGCTCGTTCTGTTTTCCGAACTGCACGAAGACGCGGATGTTGTTCCAGTTGCACAGCAGGCACACGATAAAGAGCCAGCAGCGTCTTTGTCCGGCAAAGAGGTAGCCTACGGCAAGGGCGAGGTTGATGATGAGCAGCAGGGGGAAGG
>CAMWQD010000120.1 GCA_947176325.1 uncultured Bacteroidales bacterium
ATTTCTTTATTTTGGCGTTCAGCTCTTTCACCTTCTTCTGCTGGTCGGACAACTTCTTCTTGAGCGTCTTTTCCTGACTCTTGAGCTGCGACACAATGCGGTTCTTCTCCTTCTGCTCCTGTTCGAGCTTCTTCTTCTCTCGCTGCTGGTCGCTCATAAGACGCTGTTTGCCGGCACGTTCCTCCTCCAAACTCTCGCGGCTGGTCTTGAGCACCGCCTGCTTTTCGTTTATCAGGTCTACCTGCTTGCGGATATACTCGTTATATTGGCTGATGTAGCGGATACGCCGCACGGCCTGGTTGAAATCGCGCGAGGAGAGGATGAACATGAGCGAGGAATAGCGGTTGCGGTGACGGTAGGACGAGACGATGAGCTTGGCGTATTCGGCGCGGAGGTTCTCCACATCGCGGCTCAGGCGGGTTATCTTGTTCTCGAGCTTGTTGATTTCGCGGTTGGCGAGGGCCACTTCCTGATTGAGCCCGTTGATGAGCTTCTTGCGCTTGTCGATATTGCTGTTGAGCAAGTTCAACTGCGCGGTGGTGGCCTTTTTCTTCGATTGGGTCTGATTGAGCTGCTTGGAAGTCTGCGCGATTTCCTGCTCCAGCTTCTTCTTGTTGGCCTCGAGGGTCTTGCGATCCTGTCCCCGCAAAGGGGCGATGCAGAACAAGACCGCGCAGAATAAAAGGGTTATATGTTTGAAAGACATCATACTATTCCATGTATAAAGCGATGCTGTCGGCCATCATCTGCCGGCTTTCGCGCAGAAGCCCGTGATTGAAGTCCACCTTGGTGGAGGCGTCGAAATTCATCGGATAGGTGAGCGGAGCGTTCCACTTCACCTTGGTATAGCGGATGCGAGCCTTGATCATCTCCTGTTCGTTAAGCGAAAGCCGGCACTCGAAGCCGTTGTCTTCGAGGTAGCGCATTTCGGCCTGTATCTCGCTGCCCTTCTCCTTGTAGGCCACCGTCATGCCCCGCAGACGGAAATCGTCCTTGCCCACCACCGCCCGCCAGGCGATGCTGTCGGCCACGATGCCCCTTATCGTCCAATCCTCGGCTGTGCTCGCGGCCAAAGTCCGCTCGCCCGTCATCATCCCCGTGTCTATCTGCCTCAGAAACAAGCACTGCACAAAGCGGAACACCTGCGGCAGCGAATGTCCGTCCGCCGCCCCCGTGTCGCTGTACACCACCGCCGAATTGTCGAACTTGTTCCAGATGATGAGCGTGTCGGGCGTGATACGGTAGCGGATGGGCTCGATGAAGAATTTGGTGAAGTTGCCCCAAATCACCTCCCCGTCGGCAATGCGCAGCTGCCCGCCCAACGAAACCTCGGTTTTCCCGAAACGGAGCTTCAAGTCGAGAGGCGTGGAGAAAGTCTCGAAACGGGTGTTGTGCTGCATCGCATTGCGCAGGATGAAATCCACGGAATCCTTGGCCTGCAGGCCAATTTCCTCGTCCATGACGAAACTTTGGTTCTGCCATGCGGTGTCCTTGCGCTCGTCCTGACACGCCACCGCGCCCCACAACAGAAAAACGGCCACGAAGCCGCGTATTATTCTCCTTGCATCCATGTTTCAGGTTCCTCCATTTTTTGCCTGATACGGTCGGCCTCCTCGGGAACGGCCCGTGCGGCGGCCTTTTTCCAAGCGTCCAGAGCCTTGTCCCTGTCGCCCTCCTTATACAGAATGTCGCCGTAGTGCTCCCACACCGTGGCATCCTTGTCCGCGCCGTGATCCAAGGCCGCCTTTACAAAGAACCGCGCCTTGTCGTAGCGCCCCATGCGGAACAACACCCAACCGTAGGTATCGAGGAAAGTGGGGTTGGAGGGCTGCTCCTTGCACAGTTTGGACGCCAACATCTCGGCCTTGCCGAGATCCCTGCCCGCCAACGCCAGGTAGTAGGCGTAGTTGTTGCGCACGTAAGGGTCGTCGGGCTCGAGCTCGAACAAGCTCTCGTAGGCCTTGAGGCTTTCGTCGAGATTGCCGAGGTCGAAGGAAGCGTCGCCTATAATCTGTAGGTTCACTTTGTCGATGAAAGGCTCGCGGGCGTAGTTGCGGGCGAGGCTGCCTCGCGCATAGCCGAGCGCGGCGGCGGAATTTCCGCTCATGGCCTCCGCCAAGGCCGCGTACATCAAGGGAGCGGGCTGTTCGGGAAAGCGCGTGGCAGCCTCGCCCGAGAAGGCGCGCAGACGCGCCGTGTCTCCCGACGCCTGGCAAGCGTAGAGCATCAGGTTCCATACCGGATAGACCGAGGAGTCGAGAGACAGGGCGCGTTCCAAAAGAGGAATCGCCTCGTCTATCTTTTCGGTGAGTATCAAAAATTTGGCATGGGCGAAGAAACCCTGCGGCTCGTTGGGATGCGTGGCGTTGAGCGCCTTGAAGAGCCGCGAAGCCTGCGAAAGAATCTCGGCGGCGGGCTTGCTGCGGTTGCCGTCTTCGGAATAATAGGTCTGCAACACCGTGGCCTTGGTCTGAAAGTCGAGCGCGGGGTTCTGCACGGCCTTTTCCAACGCATGGAAAGCCTGCCTGTCGTCGCCCACATGCCGGTAGTAGTCGGCCAGCGAAATATAGATATAGGGGTCGTCCGGCTTAATTTCGAGCACCTTTTTAAGACACACCAAGGCCTGCTTGTATTTCTTCTCCTTGATGTACATCTGCGCCAGCATCTCCAGATACTTGGTCTCCCCGGGCATGGCCGCGCTGATACGCTCTATCTCCGCACGCGCCGCCTTGGCGTTCCCCATGCCCATATAGAGCTTGTATTTCTGCATAGTCCACTCGTCGGCAAAGCCGAGACGCGCCTCCAAGCGGTCGTAGACCTCTATGGCTCGCGGCAGGTTCTCGGTGAGCACATACATATTGGCTTCCTCGTAGAAATAGTCGGGATAGTAGGGCTTCAGCTCCTGCAAGCGGCGGAACACCTCCGCAGCCTTGGCATATTGACGCGAATTCTTGTATATCTCGGTGACGAGCAGGGCGAACCATTCGTTTTCGGGCTCGAGGGCGCAGGCTCTTTCGGCATACATCAAGGCCTGCGAGAACTGTTTGCGTTCCGACAGAAGAACGGCCACCTGATAGGCGGCGGTGGCGTTGCCGGGGTCTTTGTCGAGCAATTCCAGATAGAGGTTCAGGGCTTCCTGAGGCTTTTCTACGATATAACGGGAAGTGGCCTCCATGAAGAGCGAATCGAGGGCAATCTGTCCCTTGGCCGCGACCGACACGCACGCGGCAACGAATACGGAAAATATCACCCTTTTCGTCATAGGCTATTCTTCTTGGCGGCCCTGCACGCTCGAATAATCGCTCATTGCGAACACAGACACCGCACCGCTAATTTCGGATTTTTTTCCGAACATGGAAAGCGCCGCACACGTATGCCGCATGCACACCTCTTCCTGCAAGATGCTTTCGGAAAGGCGGGAATCGGCAATGTCGCACCCCTCCCCCACGCTCACATAAGGCCCTATCACCGAATTTTTTATAGTAGCGTTGGGAGCGATATGACAAGGCGGAATCACCACGCTGTTTTCGATGCGGGCCTGCGGCGAAACAAAATTGCCCCGATGTTCGAGCACCCGCGTATGGGTCTGCACGGTGGCCTGCTGATTGCCGCAGTCGAGCCATTCATCCACCGCCGCGCTGTAAAAGTTCAGGCCTTTGTCCAACATGTTCTGCAAGGCGTCGGTGAGCTGATATTCCTTGCCCTTGCGCACATCGTGGTCTATGAGATACTGCAATTCGTTGCGCAGCCCCTCCCCGTCCTTGAAGAAATAAATCCCGATGATGGCCTGGTCGGACACTTTCGTCTTCGGCTTCTCCACAAAACCCTTGATTTTGTTGTCGGCATCGGTAAGCACCACGCCGAAAGCCGAAGGGTCGTCCACCTTCATCGTCCATATCACCGAATCGTGCCGCAAATCCAAAGGTTCCGAACAATAGACAATGGTGTCGGCGAAAGCCACCACCACGGGCCCTTGCAGGGAGTCGGCGGCGCAGAGAATGGCATGCGCGGTGCCGAGAGCCTCCTCCTGATAGTAGATGCGGCCCTTCGCCCCTATCTTGCGGGCAGACTCCAACACCTCCTTTTCGGCTTCCTCGCCGAAATGTCCCATTACGAAAGCGATTTCGTCCACGGGGTCTTTCACCGCTTTCGAAATCTCCTCCACCAAATGTTCCACAATCGATTTCCCCGCAAGCCTGATGAGGGGTTTGGGGGTGGTGAGGGTATGGGGGCGCATCCGCTTGCCCATGCCCGCCATGGGAATCACTATCTTCATTTAGTTCTATCTTAATTCTTTATACCGGTATGACCGAAGCCTCCCTCCCCTCGTGCGGTGTCGGAAAGACTGTCGGCGGGAAGCCAGCTCACTTTCTCGTAGCGCGCCACAACCATCTGCGCGATGCGGTCGCCGCTGTGAATCGTGAAGGGGTTGGATGAATGATTGATGAGAATCACCTTGATTTCGCCCCGATAGTCGGCATCAATGGTGCCGGGCGCGTTGAGCACCGTCACCCCGTTCTTGGCCGCCAGCCCGCTGCGGGGACGCACCTGCGCCTCGTAGCCGTCCGGCAGTTCGATATGCAGCCCCGTGGGAATCATCGCATACGCTCCCGGTGCCAGCACCACGGGTTCGGGCAGGAAAGCCCGCAAGTCCATGCCCGCCGAAAGTTCGGTGGCGTAGGCGGGAAGCTCGTTGTCCGAATGATTGCAAATCCTTATGTCCATTTCTTATATTAATAT
>CAMWQD010000121.1 GCA_947176325.1 uncultured Bacteroidales bacterium
GCGGCATGGACGTGCTTTTCCCGCAAATCGGCGAGATTATCGGCGGTTCGCAGCGCGAGGAAGATTTCGACAAACTGCAGCGCCGCATCACCGAAATGCACATTCCCGACAAGGATATGTGGTGGTATCTCGATACGCGCCGTTTCGGCACCGCGCCCCACAGCGGCTTCGGTCTGGGCTTCGAACGCCTGTTGCTCTTCATCACGGGTATGACCAATATCCGCGACGTGATACCCTTCCCCCGCTATCCGCAGACCGCGGAATTCTAATCGCGGGGGCTCGGTTCCCTACATTTCTTTTTGCAGGCGGAGCGCTTCGGCGTGAATGCAGTGCATGAGTTTCTTGATGAAATCGGGGTCGAGACCGCGTTCTTCGGCGAGGTTCAGACACCGTTCCATCACCTTGTTCCAACGGTCGAACTGCAACACCGACACATTGGAATCCTTCTTGAGCTTTCCCAATTTCTTCACCAAATCCATGCGGTGCGCCACAATTTGAATGAGATCGTTGTCGATTTCGTCCAAAAGCCGCCGCATTTGTTCGATTTGTGACGAAGAACAGGTGTTTTCGCGGAATTTGAGCGCCGCAAACCATTCATCAAAACCCTTGAAATCAAGTTGCTGCTTGGCATCGCTGAGGGCGGTGGCGGGCGTGGGGTGAACCTCTATCATGAAGCCGTCCATTTCCAAATCCAAGGCCGACTGCGAGATTTCCTGCACGTAGGCCCTCGCCCCGGCAATATGGCTCGGGTCGCACAACAAGGGCACGCCGGGCATTTCGCGCTTGAACTGCACGGCCATTTCCCAAATGGGAGCGTTTCGGTAGGGGGCGGAATCATACATGCTGAAACCCCGGTGAATGCCGCCCACAAGGGTTTTCCCCTTGCGGGAGATACGCTCTATGCCGCCCAGCCACAACGCCAAATCGGGGCTGATAGGGTTCTTTACCCACACGCGGTTGGGGCTTCCCTCCAACGCCCGTCCGATTTCTTCCATAAGGAAAGGGTTGGACGAAGAACGCGCACCAATCCAAAAATGCTGAATGTCGTGTTTGAGGCAAAGATCGATATGATGCGTGGTGGCGATTTCGGTGATGAAAGGTATATGATATTGTTTCTGCGCCTGTTGCATCCACTCCAAAGCCTTCTCTCCATGCCCTTCGAAACAGCCGGGACGGGTGCGGGGTTTCCAGGCGCCGGCGCGAATGGCGGTGAGCGGAGTGTCGGTAGCGTCCGCCGGCGCCCCCTTTTTTGCGGCAAAAAATTCCGCTACCGCAAAAATCTGCGCCTCCGATTCGGCACTGCAAGGCCCTGCAAAAATTGTATATTTTTTGTCCATAGAACAAGAAATTAAGGTGCAAAATTACGTTTATTTTGTATTTTCGCGCCGTTCATACAATATAAAAGACAAACAAAAATTTAACTACCATGCAGATACGTCTACTCAAAGCCGTTTCCGTGTTTGTGGTCGGCGCCTTGTGCCTGCCCGCAAGCCACGCCTTTGCAGAAGGAGAAGCCAATCAAGAAGAAGCCCTTGCCAAAGCATCCTCGTGGCTCATCGACTTTTCGGGCGGTATCAACGCCGCGCAGGCAGCCATGATAAACTGGGCGGCCGGCGGTGAAAACTCCGTGGCGGGCAACGCCTATATCAACTTCAACAGCGTCTATATCAACGGCGGCCACAAATGGGAAGCCAAACTCAACACCCAATACGGCCTCACGTGGGATCCCACCAACCTCCTCAACAAGACGGTCGACAACCTCTACGCCGCCACCAAATACGGCTATGCCATTCCCGGCGACCACTTCTACTACACCGCCTTGGTGGAATTCCAGACCCAATACGACCGAGGCTATGAAAAGATAGACGACCGCAAGAAAGACCGCAACAACTACATTTCCACGATTATGGCTCCCGGTTATCTGAACGTGTCGGCCGGTATGGAATACAGACTCCGCGATTTGCTCTCGGTCTATTTCTCGCCCATCAACTGCCGCACCACCTTTGTGCTCGACGACTCGCTTTCCGCCGAAGGCAAGTTTGGCGTGGAGAAAGGCAAACACTACCTCTTTCAGCCCGGTATGTCGTTGGCCGGCGCCCTCAGCTGGACGTTCTATAAGAATATGACGCTCAAGACCGACATCACCCTCTTCACCCCCTACGACAAGGATTTCGGCAACATCGTGGTGGATTGGAACGTGCGTCTGGAAATGGCTATCAACGAATACTTCAGCGCCGTCATCGGCACCTCGCTCAAATACGACGACAAAGTGCACGTCATGAAAAACGGCGTGGACGTAGGCCCCAAGGTTCAGTTCCGCGAAATCGTGAACATCGGCATCGGCTACACCTTCAAGTACGAAACCCCCAAGGCTCCCGCCGCCGAGTAAACCCCAACGTATAATCCTTTATTAAAGGCGTTTGAATTTTGCGATTTCGGAGACGAGGTCGGGAGCGGAGAAAAGGGCGTTCCCGGCCACGAGGGCATTGGCGCCGCAGTCGATGAGACGCCGCGCGTTCTCGAGATTTACGCCGCCGTCCACTTCTATAATCAAATCGGGATTGTATTTCTGCCGCAAACGCGCCGTCTGTTCGATTTTCCGATAGGAATTCTCAATGAATTTCTGCCCCCCGAACCCCGGGTTCACGCTCATAATCAATACCAAATCGGCATACTCGATAACGTTTTCCAACATATCGACAGGCGTGTGGGGGTTGAGCGACACCCCCGCCTTCATTCCCGCCTCGCGAATCTGACAGAGCGTGCGGTTGAGATGATGACAAGCCTCCTCGTGCACCGTGAGAATATCGGCTCCCGCCTCCTTGAACCCCGCGATATAACGCTCGGGGTTTACAATCATCAAATGCACATCCAAAGGCTTCTGCGCATGCGCCTTGATAGCCTTTACCACCGGCTGGCCTATCGTGATGTTGGGCACGAAAACCCCGTCCATCACATCTATGTGGAGCCAGTCGGCCTCGCTGCCGTTGAGGGTCTCGACCGTGTGTTGCAGGTTGCCGAAATCGGCCGAAAGCAAGGAGGGAGAAAGATAAAAATCCATAATTCTCTTTTTTAGGCACAAGGCGCATTCACCCTACAAAATTAACTTTCTTTGGGTTTGCAAGCAAACTTTCATCATTTCACACTTTCATCACGCAACAAGAAATCGTAGATGTCCATAAACAAGATACCCTCTTCATTCTGATAGCGGGCACTATGTTCACCTACAATAACAATTTTCTGAAAAGAATCGTCAATCCGTCGGAGAGACTGCAATTCCTGTTCGCGTTTCTCGTGGTCGGGAATGCTGAATGCAGACTGAATATAGAACCGCTTGTATCCTTCATTGCATACAAAATCCACTTCAAGCGTCTTTCGTATATTCCTGCCATCCTTGTCCTTCGTGTTCCATATCACTTCACCCACATCCACAGACATTCCGCGAGCCCGCAGTTCATTATAAATGGCATTTTCCATCAAGTGAGTCTTTTCTATCTGACGGAAATTCAGAAGGGCATTCCGAAGTCCTAAATCTTCGAAATAGAATTTGGAGGGCGTGTCGATATAGCGTTTGCCCTTGATATCGTAACGTAATGCACGTTCTATGATAAAGGCATCTTGAAGAAGATCGATATATAACTTGATGGTGTCTTGACTTATCGTGCTTTTTTTTACGGAACGGAACGTATCGGCCAGCTTTCTTGGGTTGGTCAATCCCCCCACGGTCGAAGCGAGCGTATCTATCAACTCTTCCATGTCTCCGTCTAACTGGATGTTATGACGTTCTTTGATATCCCTGAGATAAGTATGCTTAAATAGATTTTTCAGATAATCCACACGCTCCTTGTCGGATGTCATGGTCTGCACTTGCGGCAATCCGCCATAGGTCATGTATTCAATCCACAATTTTTCCTTAGGAATTTCAGGTTTTGCCTCACGAATTTCCCGGAACGACAGTGGATGAACCCGCACTTCTATTCCACGCCCCCGAAACTCTGTAATGACATCTTTTGAAAGAAAACGCGCATTAGAGCCAGTTACATAAACATCTACATTCTTTACGTGAAGATAAGAGTTGAGCACATCCTCAAACTCGCTCACAAGCTGCACTTCGTCGAGCAACACATAGTGCATCTTGTCATCTTGCAATAGGCTGTCTATATATTTCAAGAGATTATCGGGGTCTCGCAGCGACTTGTTTCTGCGGTCTTCCAGATTCACTTGGATGATATGCCGTTCATCAATCCCTTCCTTTTTCAAAGCGGCAGAAAACAGATTGAAAAGCAGATACGATTTACCGCATCTCCTCATACCCGTAACGACCTTTATCATTCCGTTATGCCTCAAATGCATCAACCGGTTGAGCAACGCATCTCGTTTCACTTCCATGTTGTTCGATTTTTTTGCGGATATCCGCATTTTTGTCGACTGCAAATATACTTATTTTTATGTTTTGTGCAAAATATTTCTTTGATAAATAGATTTATGTATGGATTTATGGTGATATTTTTCAGTAGAGTATAGTCGATATTTTTGCGGATAGACGCATTTTTGTCGACTGACGATCATTTTCGTGAGGTCACGAAAATGATAACCATACAATTTATTCGCGGTTGTCTTTGTATGTTCTTGTATTGTCGGAAATCTTTTATTATTATAACAGGGAGGAGCGGGGGAAAGATTGAGGACGGGAGGAGGTAGGGCGGTGGGCGCTCTATAACGGC
>CAMWQD010000122.1 GCA_947176325.1 uncultured Bacteroidales bacterium
TCGTGGGGTCGGTTATGGGTAAAAGAGGACCTCCTTGGATTGTGAAGATAATCAGTTAGCGTCCTTGAATTTGAGCGGATGCACCGCGTTGAAAACCTTGAATTGTTTATATAATCAACTGACATCTTTGAATTTGGGAGAATGTACAGCATTGACACGTTTAGAATGTTACTATAATCAGTTGCAGGAATTGGACGTTACGAAGAACACGGCGTTGACTTCTTTGCTTTGTAGTAATAATCAGTTGGTAGAATTGGATGTTACAAAAAACACAGCGTTAACTACGTTGTGGTGTGGTAATAATCAGTTGACGGAATTGGACGTTGCGAAGAATACGGCCTTGGGATACTTGGGGTGCGATAATAATCAATTGACAGCATTGGACATTTCGAAGAACACTGCGTTGACCTCTTTGAGTTGTAGTAATAATCAGTTGTCGGAATTGGATGTTACGAAGAACACGACGTTAACATCTTTGAGTTGTTCTAATAATCAGTTGACAGAATTAGATATTTCGAAGAACACTGCATTGACGTCTTTGTATTGCAGTTGGAATCCGTTGAAAACATTGGACATCTCAAAACACACGAATTTACAGTTTTTGCAATGTGTTAACAATCAGTTGACAGAGTTGGACGTTACGAAAAACACAGCACTGACACTATTGGATTGTTCGGATAATCTGTTAAAAACACTTGATGTTACGAAACATACAGATTTACAATATCTGTATTGTTGGAATAATCAGTTGACAGAATTGGATGTGTCAAAGAATAAGGCTTTACGGTGGTTTTGGTGTAATGATAATTTGTTGACCTCTTTGGATCTCTCTAACCAAGACTCGTTGCGGTATGTGAAATGCGGCAACAATCGCTTGGTTTCACTTGATTTGAGCCGAAATGTGTATTTGGATAGTATGGATGCGACAGGCAACTATCGGGCGGTGACGCTGGAAAACGATTCTGTTTTTAATCTTGGCACTTTGCAGGGGTTCAAAATAAGTGCGGCGGATTTGTGGAATGGAGGTACGGTGCGGGGAAATTTCCTGACGTTCCAACAGAAGGAAGTGCGATATTCCTATCCGACAAACTATGCGGGAAACAATCCGAAAATTCCTGCTATGCTTGAATTTGTCCTTGTCAATGAAGATTTCGAGACACCCGATCCGATTGAGCCTGAAAAGCCCGATACGGTGAAGATGCCCGTATTTACGCCTAACGGTGGGGAAGTGGAGAAAGGGGCTACCGTGACGATTAGTTGTGTCACCTCCAATGCCACGATTTACTATACCACGAATGGTAGTGTGCCCACTGAGCAAAGCGCCGTCTATACCGCGCCGATTGTAATCAACGAAGCGATGACTATCAAGGCGATGGCGGTGCGTGAAAACTATGTGAACTCGGAAGTGGCAACGGCAAGTTTCACCATCAAAGCGATAGACCCCGTTGACCCGATTGAGCCCGAAAAGCCCGATACGGTGAAGATGCCCGTATTTACGCCTGCGGGTGGGGAAGTGGAGAAAGACGCTGCTGTGACGATTAGTTGCGCTACGGACAACGCCACGATTTATTATACCCTTGACGGCAGTGTGCCTACCGTGCAGAGCGCCGTTTATACCGAGCCGATTGTTATCAGCGAGGCGATGACGATTAAGGCAATGGCGGTGCGTGAAAACTATGTGAACTCGGCGGTGGCGGAGGCAAGTTTCACCATCAAAGCGATAGACCCCGTTGACCCTGTGGACCCGATTGATCCGGTGGCGAATGAGGCGGGACAGGTGGCCTCGCTGGTGGTGTATGCCCAAGACCGCACGATTTGTCTTTCGGAAGAGGCCGGGGAGGTGAGCGTCTATACCATGGACGGCAGGCGGGTGTTCTGCGGCAAGGCCGTGCGGATTCCCGTGTCCGCGGGCGGTCTCTATATTGTGCATGTGGCCGGCAGGAGCTATAAACTGCCGGTGAAGTAGGGCGGCGGAAGAATAAATTTTTGAAATTCCGTGCTTGAAAATTTGGGAATTCAAAAAATCGGTGTATCTTTGCAGTCCTTTTTGAAAGGCGTGCCCGATTGAAAAGGTTTTCCCGATGGTCCGTTCGTCTAGTTGGCCTAGGACGCGAGATTTTCATTCTCGAAATCAGGGGTTCGAATCCCCTACGGACTACAAAAGAACAATTATTTAAGAGGAAAAATGGCAAACCACAAGTCAGCTATAAAGCGCATCCGTTCGTCGCAAGCCAAGTACGAACACAACCGTTACTATGCAAAAACCATGCGCAATGCTTTGAGAGATTTCCGCGCGATTACCGATAAAGATGAGGCGGCCAAGAAGATGGGGGGAATGGTATCGATGATCGACCGTCTTGCAAAACGGCACATCATTCACAAGAACAAAGCCGGCAACTTGAAGTCGGAAGTGATGTTGCAGGTGAACCGTTTGAGCAAGTAAGCACAGGTTAGAACCCTATAGTTTTTTCATAGCATATAGAGGTTTTTAGGTTGAAGAGGCTCCGCAAGGAGCCTCTTTTTTTATGCCCGTCGGGACGGTTTTGATTGGAAGTAGCGTTGATTTACAGGCGAGAACAACGGTCGAGAAGCGTGAAATCGGCCAGGACGAGGGCGGTCATGGCCTTCACCACACTCACGGCGCGGGGCACGCAACATACGTCGTGACGGCCTGTGAGCGTGAGGTTTTCGAGTTTTCCGTCTTCGCGCAGCAGGGTCTGTTCGCGCATGAGGGTGGGAATGGGTTTGAAGGCTACGTTGAAGGTGAGGGCTTCGCCGGTGGAGATGCCGCCGCGCACGCCCCCCGCGTGGTTGTGCGCTGTGTTTCCTCCCTCGAGCCATGTATCGTTGTGCACGCTGCCTTTCTGCGCGGCGGCATCGAATCCCATACCTATCTCAAAGCCACGGGCGGCGTTGATGCCGAGCATGGCGCCCGCCAGGCGGGCGGAAAGTTTGTCGTAGACGGGTTCGCCCAGATTGCGGGGCATATTCTTCACCACACAACGCACCACGCCGCCCGTGCTGTCTTTCTCTTCCCGGCACTGCTTCAACACCTCCTGCATCTTGCGGTCGGTGTCTTCGTGCGGGCAACGGGTGGGGCAGGTGTAGATACGGGCCATGTCGAGCGTGTTTTCGGCCTCGTCGGGAAGGCAGACCGTTCCTATCTGTTTCGTATAAGCGTGAATCTCGATTTCGGACGCGCCTTGTTTTTCGCAGAGCTGTTTCAGGAACATTTCGGCCAACGCACCGCCCGCCACCCGCACGGCCGTCTCACGGGCCGACGCGCGCCCGCCCCCTCGCTCGTCCCTCACGCCATACTTATGGAAATAGGTGTCGTCGGCATGGGCGGGGCGGAAAAGGTGTTTCAGCGCCGCATAATCGCCGCTGTGCGCGTCTTGGTTGCCGATGAGGAATGCAATGGGCGACCCCAGGCTCACGCCCTCGTACACGCCCGAAAGAAGTTCCACACGGTCGGGTTCCTTGCGCCCGCTCCCTGCCTGTTGCATGGGGCTCCGATGGGAGAGCGTCCGTTGCAGGAAATCCATGTCGATGCGGATGCCGGCGGGGAAGCCGTCGAGTACGCCGCCCACGGCCTGGCCGTGCGATTCGCCGAAGGAGGTGAGGGTGAGAAGTTTGCCGAAAGTGTTCATAGGTTCGCGCTTTAAAGGCTCTACGCTTCAAAAGTACGAAAAAGGCGGGAGGAAATCTTATCTTTGCCGAGCTTTCAATATTTGCCTATGCAATTCGCCCATCCCGAAATACTTTGGTTCCTGTTTGCCGTAGCGGTGCCGCCGGTGATTCATCTGTTGCGGTTGCGGCGCTACAAGCGCATTTATTTCTCGAATGTGCGGCTTCTGGAGCAAATCGAGCAGGAGAAGAAACGCAGTTCGCGTCTGCGCGAGATTGCGGTGATGCTGGCGCGTATGGCTGCCATCGCCTGTGTGGTGCTGGCTTTCGCGCGTCCTTTCCTGCCCGAGGATGCGGGCACGGCGCCCGTTTCGCAGAGCCTTGTGAGTGTGTATGTGGATAATTCCTTCTCCATGCAGGCGCCTTCGCGCGGGGCGGTGCTCTTGGAGGAAGCGAAGGCGCAGGCCGAAAGAATCCTGCGCGACTTGCCCCCCGACAGGCCCGTGCATCTCTTTACGAACGATTTTTCGGGTTTCGAGACCGGTTTTATAAGTCAGGAAGAAGCCTTGCGCCGTCTGCGCGACATCGACTACAGCCCGCTTTCGCGCAGTTTCGACCAAATCCGCGCGTTTCAGAAACGGGTGTGCGAGGAGGCTTCCGTTGCGCAGACGGCGCGGGTCTGCTATTGCATCTCGGATTTTCAGAAGTCTACGTTTGCGTGGAACCCCGAAGCCTTGCGGGAGGACAGTTCGGGGCGCTTTGTGTTCGTGCCCGTGCAGGGTGTGGACTATGCCAACCTGAGCATGGATTCCCTTTCGCTCGATATGCCTGTGTTGCAGGCGGGGCGCGACATGGGGCTGCGGATTGCGCTCACCAACCGTTCCGACAGGGAGCAGTTGCAGGTGCCTTTGCGGGTGTATGTGCAGGGGCGGCAGGCAGGTGTCTATCCCGTGGATTTCAAGGCGGGGGAAGAGGTGGAGGTGCGGATTCCTTTCCGCTTGGAAGACAAAGGGTTGTATGC
>CAMWQD010000123.1 GCA_947176325.1 uncultured Bacteroidales bacterium
CACCCTCGCGGAGAGCGCATTGATTCTTTCCTTATCCATGATGATGTTTCGATGTTCACTATGCCTGTGCGTCCGCACGGCCGTGGCAGTTCTTATACTTCTTGCCGCTGCCGCAGGGACAGGGGTCGTTGCGGCCTATTTTCTTCTCGATATGCACGGGCTGGGGCTTCTGCGGCGCGTCGGGGCCGTTGGTCTGCGTGCGCACCTGTTCGGCACCCGTGCGGCGGGTACCTTCCACACCGCCCTGCCGCGAAATCTGCATGCGGCTCATATCGGTCTTCTGTTCGCGGGCTTCCTTCATCTGTTCGGGGTCGGGCGAGGGCAGATGACCGAGCGAGAGGAAAGCGCTCACCTCGCGGTTCATGTCGATAATCATCTGCTGGAAAAGATTGAAAGCCTCGAACTTATAGATGAGAAGCGGGTCTTTCTGTTCGTAGGAAGCGTTCTGCACCGACTGCTTGAGCTCGTCCATTTCGCGCAGATGTTCTTTCCAGCCGTCGTCTATCATGGCCAGACACAGCCCCCTTTGAATGGAGGCGGTGATTTCGTGGCCGTTGCTGTCCAGACATTTCTTGATATTGGCCACCACCTGCAAGGTTTTCTTGCCGTCGGTAACGGGAATGGCGATGTTCTCGAAGCGCGAGCCGTGCGATTCCTGCACGTGCTTGATGATGGGCAGAGCTTGTTTGGCAATGGCTTCGGCCTTTTGGCGGTACGCATCGTAAACGGCGTTGAACACTTCCTGCACGGCCTCGGTTTTTCCGCTTGTGGCGCGGTTTTCGTCTATGGGGCATTCCACACCGAAAGTACGGACGAGACGGTTCTTGAACTGCTCGAAATCGCGGTCTTCGCGCAAGTCGTTCATGAAACCCTCCACGGTATCGTACATCATGTTCGAAATGTCAATGCCCAGACGTTCTCCGAACAAGGCATGGCGGCGCTTGGTATAGATAACCTCGCGCTGGGCGTTCATCACGTCGTCGTATTC
The DNA here is from genome assembly GCA_947176325.1 of uncultured Bacteroidales bacterium. Classification (GTDB taxonomy): domain Bacteria; phylum Bacteroidota; class Bacteroidia; order Bacteroidales; family P3; genus Pullibacteroides. The sequence continues at coordinate 989 of CAMWQD010000123.1, forward strand.
CAAAAGACGCTTGCGCACGCCGAAATGGTTTTCCTCCACCTTTTTCTGCGCCCGTTCAATCGACTTGGTAATCATACCCGACTGAATGTTCTCGCCCTCCTGATAGCCGAAGCGGTCCATTACCGCGGCGATACGTTGGGAAGCGAAAAGACGCATCAGGTTGTCTTCCAACGACACATAGAACTGCGAGCTTCCGGGGTCTCCCTGACGGCCGGCACGCCCCCGCAGCTGACGGTCCACACGGCGGCTTTCGTGACGCTCGGTGCCTATGATGGCCAAACCACCCGCTTCCTTCACGCCCGGTCCGAGCTTGATGTCGGTACCACGCCCGGCCATGTTCGTGGCAATCGTCACCGTGCCCGCCTTGCCCGCTTCGGCCACGATGTCGGCCTCCTTCTTGTGCAGCTTGGCGTTGAGCACGTTGTGCGCGATGCCGCGTCCTTTCAACATACGGCTCAGCAATTCACTCACCTCCACCGAAGTAGTACCCACCAAAACAGGTCTTCCGGCCTTGATGAGACGTTCCACCTCCTCGATGATGGCGTTGTATTTCTCGCGTTTGGTCTTGTAGATGAGGTCGTCCATATCCTCGCGGATAACGGGACGGTTGGTGGGAATGCAGACCACGTCGAGTTTGTAGATGTTCCAGAATTCCCCCGCTTCGGTTTCGGCGGTACCCGTCATACCCGAAAGCTTGGAATACATGCGGAAATAGTTCTGCAAGGTAATGGTGGCGTAGGTTTGGGTGGCTTTCTCCACCTTCACCCTTTCCTTGGCTTCAATGGCCTGATGCAGACCGTCCGAGTAGCGGCGCCCTTCCATGATACGCCCCGTCTGCTCGTCCACAATCTTCACCTCGTTGTCTATCACCACATATTCCACATCACGCTCGAACAAGGCATAGGCTTTCAGAAGCTGGTTTATCGTGTGCACGCGGTCCGACTGAATCGCGTAGTCGCGCATGATTTCAGACTTCTTGGCCGCTTTCTCCTCGGCGGAGAGGGAGGATTTCTCCACGTCGGCTATCATGGAGCCCACGTCGGGCAACACGTAGTATTCGGGATTGTGCGCGTCGGCGCTCAAAGCGTCCACACCCTTTTCGGTAAGGTCTATCGTGTTGAGTTTCTCGTCGATGACAAAATAAAGTTCCCCGTCGATAATGGGCATGTTCTTGCCCTGTTCCTGCAGATAGAAGTTTTCGGTTTTCTGCATGAGGGTCTTCATGCCCGGTTCACTCAAGAACTTAATCAACGCGCTGTTTTTGGGAAGCCCGCGGTGCGCCCTGAAAAGCAGTTCGCCGCCTTTCTTCTCGTTTTCGGAAGTGGGCGTGCCCGCAAGCAGGGTCTTGGCTTCGGCCAAAATTTTGGTAACCAATTGCCGTTGCTTGTTGTAGAGGCTTTCAATCTGCGGCCTCAGCGCATCGAATTCCTGGTCGTCGTCCTTGAACGTGGGGCCCGAAATAATCAGAGGCGTGCGCGCGTCGTCAATCAACACCGAGTCCACCTCGTCCACAATCGCGTAGTTATGACCGCGCTGCACCAATTCCTGCGGGGTGCGGCACATATTGTCGCGCAGATAGTCGAAGCCGAATTCGTTGTTGGTACCGTAGGTGATGTCGGCCAGATAAGCCTGCCGACGGGCTTCGCTGCTGGGTTGGTGCTTGTCGATGCAATCCACCTTGAGGCCGTGGAATTCAAACAGCATCCCCATCCATTCCGAGTCGCGCTTGGCCAGATAGTCGTTCACCGTCACCACGTGCACCCCTTTTCCCGACAGGGCGTTCAGATAAACGGGCAAGGTCTCCACGAGGGTCTTGCCTTCACCCGTGCTCATTTCGGCGATTTTGCCCTGATGCAGCACGATACCGCCAATCAACTGCACATCGTAGTGCACCATATCCCAGGTAACGAGGTTGCCCCCCGCCATCCAGCGGTTCTTGTAGTAGGCCTTGTCGCCGCGCACGTTCACATTGTCGCGTGTGGCGGCCAAATCCCCGTCCCACGGCATCACCGACACTTCCACTTCTTCGTTTTCGGCAAAGAGCTTGGCGGTGGCCTTCATCACCGCGAAAGCCTCGGGAAGAATCTCGTCGAGAGTTTCTTGGGTCTGTTCGTAAATCGCCTTGTCGAGCTTGTCGATAGAGGCGTAGATATGTTCCTTTTCCTCCACGCTCAGGTGGTCGTCGATATTCTGGTCGAGTTTTGCCTGAAGCGCGTCGCGTTCGGCCTGATTTTCGGCGCAACGCTCCTTGATGCGCTGCTTGAATTCCTGCGTCTTGGCACGCAGAGCGTCGTTGTCGAGCTTGGAAATGATTTCGTATTGCTCCAGACACTTTTCCAAGACAGGCCGGATGGCTTTTACGTCGCGCTCGGACTTACTGCCGAACAATTTGCTCAAAAAATTTGCCATATAACCATTCTGATTTAACAACCAAATCTACAAAGATAATGAAAATTAAGGCTCGATGCCGCGCCACCGATATAATTCAAGTTGGCAGACCGTAGAATCGGTTTTGCCGACCAAATCGTAGTTCGTTTCGATATAGTCAAAATCCTCCCAATACGAAGTTTTTTTGTCTACAAGAACCCACTTCGGCCGATGCGACACTATGCCTTCGGTTTCGGCGAGGTTGTCGTATTTCAAATGGCGATAATAGAAAATACGGTTGCAAGGTGTTAGGGAATAGTGAGGAAAAATACCTAAATGGGAAATTACGTTATAACACCAGATGTCGTTTTTTTCACATTCGGGAATCTTATCGAACAGGCGTCCGGCCTGTGCGTAGACTTCGGCGGCCTTGCAGTCGCGGCGCAAATAGCGCAGATAATAATTCACCGATCCGCCGAAACCTCCCAGCGTCACACAAAACAGCGTTATTAAATAGTATTTATTGCGCACTAGGCTTATACACAAGACAAAGAAAGGCAAGAAAACGAGAAAGTAATGCGCGTAAAGCCGTTTTCCCAACAAGAAGAAGGACAGGATGGCCACGGGAACAAAAACGAAATACAGGTAGCGGTTTTCTTTCTTCTTTCCTACGGCCAAAACACAGGAAACCACCAAAAGCAGACACACGAGAAGGTTGCCGATAAGGACATGCGAGTTTTTCTTGGAATACAGATAATTGAAGGTGAAATTTCCATACCAGAAATCGGCAAGGGCGTTTTGGGCGGCGAAGTAGATGACAAATGGTAAAACCAAGGTGGCGGCACCCGCCAGAAACCAAAGTGTTGCCACAAGAGTCTGCTTGTAGCGTTTCTGAATCAGGCCATAGAGGAAGAAGCCCGCAAAAAGGCCGCCGGGCAACATCACCGCGTCATTCATTCGAAGCAGGAGCATCCACGCGAAACACAAGCCGATAAAGAAACCTGCAAAGGTTTTCTGCGGGTTTTGATGGAGGCGCAGGACAAGGTATAGCGACAGGGCGACGGCGGGAAGTGCATAGCCCTCCGTCAGATTTCCTCCTTCCGAACAAATGGCCCAATACAGCAAGGAAAACAAAGATATCCAAAAGGCTTTTTTCGCGGAGGAGAACAGGCGTGAAATGCGGTAGACAAGATAGAGGG
>CAMWQD010000124.1 GCA_947176325.1 uncultured Bacteroidales bacterium
GACCCCACCGCCGATTCTTTGCATATCGGTCACTTGGTGAGCATCATGATGCTCAGGCATTTGCAGGAGTGCGGGCACAAACCGCTGGCGTTGGTGGGCGGTGCCACGGGCATGATAGGCGACCCGTCGGGCAAGTCGCAGGAACGGGTGTTGCTCACCGAGGATATTTTGCGCCACAATGTGGAGTGCATCAAGAAACAGCTTTCCAAGTTTTTGGATTTCGACAGTTCCGAACCCAACGCCGCCGAGTTGGTGAACAACTACGACTGGATGAAGGACTATACTTTTCTGGCCTTTATCCGCGACATAGGCAAGCACATCACGGTCAACTACATGATGGCGAAAGATTCGGTGAAGAAGCGTTTTTCGGGTGCGGCGGGCACCGACGGCATGTCGTTCACCGAATTCACCTATCAGTTGGTGCAGGGCAACGACTTCCTGCACCTCTACAAGACCAAGGGTTGCAAGCTGCAGATGGGCGGCAGCGACCAATGGGGCAACATCACCACAGGCACCGAGCTTATCCGCCGCACCGAGGGCGCGGAGGCCTACGGGCTCACCTGCCCGCTCATCACCAAGGCCGACGGGGGCAAGTTCGGCAAGACCGAAAGCGGCAACGTATGGCTCGACCCCGCCAAGACCTCACCCTATAAGTTCTATCAGTTCTGGCTGAATTGCTCGGACGAGGACACTTCGCGCTATATCCGCATCTTCACGCTCAAGACACGCGCGGAAATCGAGGAGTTGGAAAAACAGCACAAGGAAGCGCCCCACCTGCGTGTTTTGCAGAAGGCTTTGGCCGAAGACCTCACCGTGCGCGTCCATTCGCAGAAAGACTACGAGGCGGCGGTGGAGGCATCGGAAATCCTGTTCGGAAAGAGCACCACAGAATCCTTGCGCAAACTCGATATCGATACCTTCCTCTCCGTTTTCGAGGGGGTTCCCTGCAGTGAGGTGGATGCCGGCGAGTTCAACGGCGATACTTCGCTGATAGACTTGCTTTCCGACAAGACGGGCATCTTCGCGTCCAAGAGCGAGGTGCGCCGCGCCTTGAAAGAAAACAGCCTCTCCGTCAACAAGGAAAAGGCCACCGAGCAGACGCCCGTGAACCGCGATATGTTGCTCAACGGCGCGTATGTGCTGGTGCAGAAGGGCAAGAAGAACTATTTTCTGATTCACGTAAGATAGCCGATGTTTCTGTTTCACGCGCCCCGGGTAGAGAACGGCGAATGTCTGTTTTCCGCCGCCGAAAGTCATCATTGCGCCAAGGTGCTGCGGCTTTTGCCGGGGCAGGAGGTGTGGGTGACCGACGGGGAGGGTTCCCTCTACGGGGCGGAACTTTCGGTGGTGAGCGACAAGGCTTGCATGGCGCGGGTGCGCGAGGTGCTGCGCAGGCCCGGAGAAGAAGGCAACAAGCGCCCGCAGACGCATATCGTGCTGGCTCCCACCAAGAACATAGACCGCACCGAGTGGTTTTTGGAAAAGGCCACCGAGGTGGGTTTGGGGCGGATTACCTTTGTGTGCACCGAACATTCCGAACGGAAAGTGGTGAAGGATGAGCGGGTGCGCGGGGTACTGCTGGCGGCCATGAAGCAGTCTCAACAGGCGTGGCTGCCGCTTTCGGATTCGATGATGCCGCTGAAGGAATATGTGGAAGGAAGGGAGCGGCGGCTTTTGCCGGAAGAGTCCTATCCTCAGAAATTCATTGCCTATTGCGGCGAAGAATACCCCAAAAAAGATTTTTTAAGCGTTCTGGAGCCCGATAGGGGAGTTGAGGTTATCATCGGCCCCGAGGGTGATTTTTCGCCCGCAGAAGTGGAATTTTGCGTGCGGAACGGCTATACGCCCGTTTCCCTCGCCTCCACCCGTCTGCGTACCGAAACCGCCGCCTTGCTGGCCGCCTGGGGTGCGGTGCTGAAAAAAAACGCCCTGCGATGAAAACGTTGTTCCGTGTGCTTGTGACGGCGGCGCTCCTCGGGGCGGCGTCTGTCTCCGCTCCGGCGCAGAAAATCGCCGTAGGGCTGCTTAAATACAGCGGGGGCGGGGATTGGTACGCCAACCCCACCTCTCTGCCCAACCTCATCGCTTTCGCCACCGTGCAGGCAGGCATGGATCTCGATCCCCGCCCCCACACCGTCGAAGCCGGTGCTACGGCGATTTTCGACTGTCCTTTCGTGCATCTCACCGGCCACGGCAACGTGGTTTTCTCGGAAGCCGAAGTGCGCAACCTGCGCACCTATCTCCTTGGCGGCGGCTTCCTGCATATCGACGACAACTACGGCCTCGACAAATACATCCGCGCGCAGATGAAGCGCGTGTTGCCCGAAACCGACTTCGTGGAGCTGCCCCTTTCGCATCCCATTTATAATCAAGTCTTCGATTTCAGCCGCAGCGGTCTGCCCAAGATTCACGAACACGACAACAAGCGCCCGCAGGGGTTCGCGCTGATTTATGAAGGCAGGGTGGTTTGCTTCTACACCTACGAATGCGATTTGGGCGACGGCTGGGAAGACCCCGCCGTGCACAGGGACAGCCCCGAAAGTCACCGCGCGGCCTTGGAAATGGGGGTGAACATCTTGCAGTTCGCCTTCACGCAATAAATTTTCTTTAATTTTGCCAAAAATTTAACGATATGAAAAACATTCTTGTAAAAGCCTTGTTTTTAGGAATTATCGGCGTTTTGCCCGTATCTATGGCGTGGTCGCAGAGCAGCGTGCATACGGTGGTGCTGCAAGACGTATTGTCTGTGGACGTGGAAGGCCGTTTCGACGTGCAGGTGGTGCAGGGGTTGGAGGAGAAAGCGGAGATAGAGGCGCCCGCCGAAGTGTTCATGAAGATGAAAGCCAAGCAGAGCGGAAAATCTTTCGAACTTTCCATAAAGGACAAGGATGCCCGCACGTATAGCCCCTTCAAGGTGACGCTGACGCTCAAGCACCCCGAAAAAATCAATCTGGAAGGTGCGGCCAAGATGAAGTTGGCGGATGTGTTCACCTGCAAGAAACTTTCGCTGGAACTGGAAGATGAAAGCGCCTTCGACGGCGAAATCCGCGCCTCCGAAAGCGTGAGCGTGGATGTGGAAGGCCATGCTTCCCTGAAGGCCTCCATCAACGCCGTGAAATATTGCAAGATGGAACTTTCCGGTTACGCCGCCGTCCAGCTGAACGGCTACGCGCCTTCGACAAACCTGTCGCAGAAAGACGCCAGCAAACTGGAAGCCCGTAATTTCCGTACCGACAAGCTGGACGCCAAGCTGTCCAATCACGCCACGGCGGGCATAACGGTCAACAGCACTTTGAACGTCACCGTGGAAGATGCGGCGGTGCTGCAATACGACGGTGCGCCCAAGACCAAGGTGAACAGCTCGGGTGTGGCCAAGGTGTCGGCTTACTAATTGTTCTTGTCGGAAAACTCCATGAGATAGGCCTTGATGAAGTCGTCAAGGCCTCCGTCCATCACTTCCTGCACATTGCTGGTTTCACAACCCGTGCGCAGGTCTTTCACCATTTTGTAGGGCTGCATCACATAGGAACGGATTTGGCTTCCCCATTCTATTTTCTTCTTGCTCCCCTCAATGGCGTCTATCTTTTCCTTCTTCTTGCGCAACTCTATTTCGTAGAGCTGTGATTTAAGCATTTGCAGGGCCTTTTCGCGGTTCTGCAACTGGGAGCGCGTAACCTGACATTCGATGATGATGCCGCTCGGGGCGTGGCGCAGACGTACCGCCGTCTCCACCTTGTTCACGTTCTGCCCTCCGGGGCCGCTGCTTCGGAACGTATCCCAGCTGAGGTCGGCGGGGTTCACTTCGATATTGATGTTGTCGTCGATCATCGGGTAGGCGTAGACCGATGCAAACGACGTGTGGCGGCGTGCATTGGCGTCGAAAGGAGAAATCCTCACCAGTCGGTGCACGCCGCTCTCGCTTTTCAGATAGCCGAAAGCGAAATCGCCCTCCACTTCGATAGAGGCCGACTTGATGCCCGCCTGCTCGCCCTCCTGATAGTCCACCACGGTGGTTTTGTAGTTCTTGCGTTCCGCCCACCGCATATACATACGGTAGAGCATTTCCGCCCAGTCCTGGCTTTCGGTGCCGCCCGCCCCCGAATTGATGGTGATCATGCAACCCAGGCGGTCTTCCTCGCCCGAAAGCATATTCTTGAATTCCAAGTCCTCCACGCTTTTTTCCAGATGCGCGAGAGCCTGTTCCATTTCGGTTTCGTCGGCTTCGCCCGCCTCAAACATTTCATACAGCACCTCCGCATCGCCCTTCTCGTTGTCGAGCGCGCGGAAAGCGTCTGTCCACACTTTGCGTTTCTGAATGGACTTGAGGATTTTTTCGGCCTCCTTGGGGTCGTCCCAAAAGTCGGGAGCCTGTGTCTTGGCTTCTTCGTCCGCTATGAATTTCTCTTTTCCGGCGATGTCAAAGACACCTCCTCAGCGTCTCCACCCTCGCGGAGAGCGCATTGATTCTTTCCTTATCCATGATGATGTTTCGATGT